>NZ_LJQT01000014.1:0-2965 GCF_001400515.1 Pseudomonas meliae
ACTTGATCGGAGAATCCATAAACCAATAGTCCCTGGCGACAAAAAAACGTCGACGAATACAGAACGTTACGCCCTGGATAGCCTACATAGAAAAGTCTGCACGTCATGAGGTCTGCAATGCATTAGAAATGCTCCTTTGAGTATGAAACTGCTGCTTATTTTAATATTTCCCCTATTGGGCTTCCTGGCCTTTGCAGGTTTGTTCGTCGCTGACAAAAGCGAAAACCTCGGTGACATGAGGCGAGCAGTAACAGCCACCGCAGTTGCACAGAAACTGAGCAACGTGGTCACTACCATCCAGCGCGAGCGCGGTGCCAGCGGCGTGTTTCTGGGCAGCGGCGGCAAGTCCATGCAGGACAAATTGAAGACCTTCCGTCAGGAAACCGACAAGGCGATAAGCGAGATGCGTGCCCAGTCGACCGATGGTATTCCCGGTCCGGACAAAGTCTACCGTGCACTGGATGACCTGACTGCGTTGCGCCTCAAGATCGATACGCTGGGGATCAACAACACCGAGTCCTCTACGCGCTTCACCGACGTTATCAAAACACTTGTCGGGTTCTCCTATTCGCTGGAGGCGAGTATCGAAGATCCGCAAATACTGCGTGGCCTGAGTTCGCTCAACCAGTTCATCGACATGAAGGAACGTGCCGGTCGCGAGCGCGTGCTGCTCGTCCAGGCATTCAACCAGAACCGCTTTGACGCGCCCCTGTTGTCACGCTTCAGTCGTAACCTCGGAGAGTTCTCCGGTTACCTTGAAGCGTTTCAACGCTGGTCCCCTGAAGTATTCAAGACCAAACTCAATGACGTCATGCAGCAGCCGGGCTCGCTGGAAGTGGCGCGCTTGCAACGCCTGGGTTTCGATACCCCGATGGGTGATCCGCTCAACGTCAAGCCGGAAGACTGGTTCAATCTTGCCACCGTACGTATCGACATGATGGCTCAGGTAGAAGCAGAGCTTGGCCAGAACGTGGTCGGCCTGGCAACGGATGCGCGCAGCTCTGCTCAAAGCAGCCTGTATGTGGCGGTTGCTACTGTCGTCCTGATGCTGATCGTAGTGCTGTGGCTGGCGTCGGTCATCATCCGCAACATCAAGGTCGCAGTTGTCGATGTGAACCGCACATTGATGGCACTTTCCACCCGCGACCTGACCGCGCGGACCGGCTATATCGGCAAGGATGAGTTTGGCGAGATCTCACGCAATCTTGACAACATGGCGCATCAGATCAGTGAGGTTATCAGCGAAATCGGCAGCGCCACGGCGCAGGTTGCCACCGCTGCCGAGCAGTCCTCCGCAGTGGCGTTGCAAACCAATCAGAACGTGGCGCAACAACGCCAGGGTACCGATCAGGTCGCTACTGCCATCAGCGAGATGAGCGCCACGGTAAAGGATGTAGCGCGCAGCACCACCGACGCGGCCGAGATGTCGCAACGCGTCAACAACAGCACCGTGCAGGGCAAGACCGAAATCGACAACACCATCGGCCTGATTCAGGAGCTCTCGGTGCAGGCTGAAGAGACTTCGCGGATCATCGACGAGCTCAAGGGCGAGAGCAACTCGATCTCCTCGGTGCTCGATGTCATTCGTGGCGTCGCCGACCAGACCAACCTGCTGGCGCTCAACGCAGCCATCGAGGCTGCACGTGCCGGCGAGCAGGGGCGTGGTTTTGCGGTGGTTGCCGACGAAGTACGCAATCTGGCCAAGAAGACTCAGGACTCTACCGTCAGCATCCAGAAAATGATCGCCAACCTGCAGTCCGGCTCGGAACGCGCAGCAGCGTCGATGCAGGAAACCCTGGGCAAGGCGCAGGAGGGTGCCAGCAACGTCGTACGCGCTGGTGAACTGCTGGAAGAGATCGCCGAAGGCATCGCGACCATCAGCGACCGCAACATCCAGGTCGCTTCGGCCGCTGAAGAGCAAAGCCTGGTGGCCGAAGAGATCCACCGCAACGTCGACGACATCAACTCGCTGGTCATCCAGGTGAGCTGACAGTAAGCTGTTTGTGTGTTGTGAAAAGGCCTGGAAGCGAACGCTTTCAGGCCTTTTTGCTGGTCTTCAGATGCTGTCGTGCCGATGTCCCTGACCACCCTTGATAGCCTGCCCACCATGACCATTCAGTCACCTTTTAACGTAACCCCACGTCCCTCATATAATTATGTAGTGCTATAAAATAATCACTACATAATCGTTGACGTACCCGTTTTCCTTTTGCATTATGCAGCTGTCTCCCCGATCGGGAGCGCTGCAAAAGTGTACTGAACAGGCTCGGCAAGCCGTCGAGATGTTCCCGGATGTAGGCTGCCCACAAGGCAGATTGATGGAGCTGAACTGGCATTTGTCGTCGATAAGGGCGAGAAGCTGGCGAAACGTCCTCATGATGCTTGTAATGGATCGATTGCCGATCCTGGGCCAGGTCTTTGGGTTTCGTGACTTCTTCTCTCTACGCTGATGCCGCTGTGTAGCGGCTCTTCATCAAGGCTACCTGCATGTCCTTGAGGGGCTGGAGTGTTATTCGACCAACACTTACGTGTGCTGCATTGATGACGCTCTGGCGAATGAACTTGATGTATCAATTATTGAACAGTCTACGAGCGAAGGAGCATCAACATGAATATCAACAAGCAACCGACTATTGATGAACTGTCTCGTCTGTTTGCAGTATGCAAAGACACGCTGGACAACCACATTGTATGGATTGCCGATTCGGGTGAAGTCCATGTCGACGCCATGTCGCCATTCAACCAGGAAGACGAATTCCGTGACGCTCATCCACAGATGCGCACTGCGCTGAAGATGTTTCGCCGCGGTCAGGGTTATGTCGGCAAAAAAGCGGCGGCCGACCGCACATATGTGGAAAATACGCTGCAGGCGCTGAAAGGCGAATGGCAAAAGAGCCGTCTGCAGGCACACTCTCAGGTCGCCTGAATTCAAGGTGCGATGAGTATTGAACCCTGAAGCCTGTTG
>NZ_LJQT01000014.1:2972-9183 GCF_001400515.1 Pseudomonas meliae
TGAACCTGATCGGGAACAGGCTTTTTTATTTTCAGCGCCCGAAAGGGTAATTGCCTTATTGGTTGTACAAAGTGTTTTTGCTGGTATAGATTCCGGCCATGAGTCAGTTATCTGACTTCTCTCATTTCCGGCCTGCCGATGCTTTCATGGCAGCGCCTGCACCTGACCTACACAGAGGTTGCCGATGCGTGTGCCACGATGGCTATGGTTGGTGATGTTGCTCAGCGCTGGCGCTTCGGCGGATTGGCGGGAGGCATTGCCCAATGCCCAGGTTGTCGGTGGCGGTGATCTCAGCCTGTTCGGCTTTCGTGTCTACACGGCCAGGTTGCTTAGTCCCGCCAAGCCCTTTGTAGCGAGTGCGCCGCTGGCTCTTGAGTTGACTTACCATCGCGATATTGACCGCGAAGATCTGGTCGATGCCAGTATCGATGAGATCAAGCGTATTTCCGGGTCGAAGGTGAACGAACAGCAACTGGCGCAATGGCGTCAGCAAATGAACCAGTCATTTGTCGATGTTAAGCCGGGCATGAAGATTACCGGGGTTTACCTGCCCGGCCGCGAAGCGCGTTTCTATGTCGGCGACAAACTCCAGCATGTCGTGCCCGACAGTGAGTTCGCCAAGGCTTTCTTTTCCATCTGGCTTGACCCGAAAACCCGTAACCCCGAGCTGCGTGAGCAGTTGCTCGGCAGTACCGGCTCATGACCCATCAAGGAGGGCGCATGCTGAGAAAGTGGATGTTGATGTTGTTTGCGGGGCTTGTACTGAGCGGCTGCGGCGGTGTGCCGGTAACCCGTTACAGTCAGGAAGAGCCCAAGCTCGATCTGCGCCAGTACTTCACCGGGCGTGTCGAGGCCTGGGGAATGTTTCAAAAGCGCTCCGGTGAAGTCACCAAGCGCTTTACCGTGGTGATCGACGGGCACAGTGAAGGCGAAGTGCTGGTCATGCACGAGGCCTTCAGCTACAGCGATGGCACCAAGCAGGTCCGGGAGTGGCGTTTGCGTCCTGACGGCCCGGGACGCTGGAAGGGCACGGCAGGTGACGTGGTTGGCGAGGCCTATGGCGAAGTGTCAGGCAACAGCTTCCACTGGAACTATGTGCTCAGGTTGCCGGTGGACGGCACCGAGTATGACGTCAGCCTGGATGACTGGATGCACCTGATCGACAAGCAGACCATGGCCAATCGTTCGTCGATGACCAAGCTGGGTGTCGAAGTCGGGCAGATCACCTTGTTCTTTCGCAAGGCCGGCAAATAAATAACGCCTCGTATGAGGCGTTATCCTTCAGGTCGGCTGTCAGCCGCCCGTCATGTTCATGAAGCGCACGACCTGCACGCCATCGTCGTGGGTGAAGTTGTGGCTCCACGGCTTGATTTGCATCGCATCGATGATGGCTTTTTCGAGTTTCTCAGGCTGACCGGGATTGGCGCGCAGTACCGCTTTCAAGTCCACGGAGTGCTCGTTGCCCAGGCACAGCAGCAAGCGGCCTTCGACCGTCAGGCGCACGCGATTGCAGGTGCCGCAGAAGTTATGGCTGTGCGGTGAGATGAAGCCAATGCGAATGCCCGGCGCTTCGGCCAGACGCCAGTAGCGCGACGGCCCCTGAGTCGAGTCGGTGGAAGGCACCAGCGTGTAACGTTCGGCAATGCGCTCGCGAACTTGATCGCTGGAGTAGAAGGACTCGGCACGGCTGTGCTCGCTGATGATGCCCAGCGGCATCTCTTCGATGAACGAGACATCCAGATTGCGATCGATGGCGAACGCCAGCAGGTCGTTGATCTCGTGATCATTGCGACCATGCATTACCACGCAGTTGAGCTTGGTGTGCACAAAACCGGCAGCATTGGCGGCGTCGATACCGGCAATGACCTTGTGCAGATCACCCGTGCGGGTCAGCTCGCGAAAACGTTGCGGGTCGAGGCTGTCCAGGCTGATGTTCAGACGGGTGACGCCGGCCTTGAACAGCGGGGCGGCCAGTTTGTCCAGTTGTGAACCGTTGGTGGTCATGCACAGTTCACGCAGGCCGGGCAGGGCGGCGATCTTTTCACACAGACCCACGACACCCGAGCGTACCAGTGGCTCACCACCGGTGAGACGAATTTTGCGTGTACCCAGCGCCACGAAGCGCTCGGCTACCTGAAGGATTTCCTCCAGCGAAAGAATCTGTTGCCGAGGCAAAAACGTCATCTCTTCGGCCATGCAGTACACGCAGCGGAAATCGCACCGGTCGGTGACCGACATGCGCAGATAATCGACTTTACGTGCAAAGCGGTCCATCAGGACGGGTTCTGACATTTCACCTTCTAAATGATCGAGAGAGCTGTATTCCAGGTTTGGAGGCCAGCGTGCTACAGGGGTTCAGCTCTTTTGCAAGGTGCAACATCCGGGCCTTTGCGCAGGCTGGCAAAGTGCCCAAGCCTGCCCACATATTAGCTGCACGCCTCAAGCTTTGCACTGGCGGCTATGCACCTGCTACATGGCCGCCACGCTACCGAGTCGAAATGCCGCAGTCCAATTGCTTCTTCCAATACCCTCATCGACCTCATCTATGGCCCTTTGCCGTAGCAGGCCTGTTAATCAGGGTTGGCGGCGGCGCTGCGTTCGTAACGTTCCAGTAAAGGCTGGATGCTGATGCCGTGTACCAGAATGCTCAGCGCTACGACTGAAAGGGTCATGCCGATCACAACGTGGCCGACATCGTGTGCCAAGCCGTGTGACAACGCGAAGCACAAGTAATAAAGGCTGCCGATGCCGCGGATGCCGAACCAGCCGACCAGTGCTTTTTGCCTGCCGTTAAGCAGGCGACGGCTGACCAGCAGCCAGACGCTCGCGGGACGAATCACGCAAAACAATGCCAGCCCCAGACCAATCGCGCGCCAATCCCAGTACATCGCCAGCGCCGCGCCCAGCAGAGTGATCAGCAAAACTTCCATTGCGCGTTCCACCAGGCTGCCGAACGCGAGCATATCGCCCATCATTACCCCGGCAGCCAGTTGCGAGTCGCTCATGTCTTCGCCCTGCGCTACTGTGCCCTGTTCAAGGGATGCAGTCATATGCCCCAGGACTGGTTGCGCGACATGCTCCGACGGCAGCTCTGAACGCGTGACACGTACTTCAGCCTGACGCAGCCCGAATCCGGCGGCAAATACCGAAAGAAAGCCAAAGGCACCCAAGCTTTGCGCAACGACATAAGCCAAGGCGATCAATGCCAGCGCCAGAAAGTCATTGGGTGATGTAGTGCTGTCGGCGTTCTTGATGCGCAGAAAGATCGTCAGATGGCCAACGCCGCGGCCCATGCCGTAACCAATCAACAAACCGGCCGGCACCGCCCAGATCAAATCCTTGATCAGCCATCCCTGGACCCAGTCGCTCATTGCGCCCCCGGAACTCAGGTACAGCAAGGCAAAGATCACGAATGGAAACGCCGTCCCGTCGTTGAGGCCCGCCTCGCCGGACAGACCAAACCGCAGGCGATCCTGGTCCTGGGCGTTATTCACCTGGACCATCCCGGCCAGTACGGGGTCGGTCGGCGACAGCATGGCACCGAGCAGCAACGACACGCCCCAATCCAGGCCGATGATGTAGTGCCCTGCGACCGTCACGCCAGCAATGGTCGCCAGCATCACCGGTCCGGCCAGCCAGTAGGCAGAGTGCCAGGCCTTGCCGCGCAGGGGCAGGCGCAATTTGATGCCCGTCCCGAACAGGGAAAACAGCACCGCCACCTCGGTCAAGCGCTCCAGCCATTCGTAGGATTTTTCGAAATCCAGATTGACGATATCCAGGCCCATCGGCCCGATGCCAAAGCCAAATCCCAGGCACACCGCTGACGTAGTGACCGGCATCCAGCGCAGGTACGAGGACGTGAGCGCCAATATCATCAAGAGCACGCCAAGCACGCCCATGCAGACAATAAAACTCATAAAGAAAGAACCACCGTTAAATGCGCCTTAAGAAGAGGGCGTAACGGTGGGACTCTCTTGTGCGGTAATAAGTTGAAATAATTTGCCGGGCGGTGATCAGCCTGTGCTTGCCTGTAAACGGCACGGCCTTTTGACCTTGCCGCTTGCGACTAGCGCTCGATACTGCGGCTCCAGCGTGCGTTCCACTCGGGGCGGATTTGGTTGACTTGATCCCAGTCGATGGTTACCGCTGTTTCCAGGTACTTTTCCATGGCCTCGACCTGCGCGCGCGTCTTCTCGGAGGTCGGGGTTTTCGGATTTGACGGGATCTGATCGCCGAATTCCAGCGCAGGTGCCTGTGCTTCCGGTGTCAGCAGGTAGGCCGCCAGCTTCTGGGCCAGCTCTGGCTGGTTGTTATTGGCGATTGCACATTCAGCCACGTTCAACACTACGCCGCCCTCCTTGGGCGAGGCGTACTCCACCGGCACGCCCTTGATCTTCAAGGCGGTCACCTGCGTAGGCGTCAGCGGGAACAGCGCGGCTTCATCGTTTTGCACCATTTCCGAGATCTTTGCCGAGCTGGCTATGTATTCCAGCACGTTCGGGCCGACAGTTTTCGGCCAGGCCTTGAAGCCGGGTTCGACGTCTTTCTCGCTGCCGCCCTGGATACGGTTGAACATCAGAAAGCCATGCAGGCCGAAGGTCGAGGAGGCCAGTGACTGGAACACCACCTTGTCCTTGAAACGTTTGTCGGCCAGGTCCATCCACGAGGTGGGCGCGCTCCAGCCCTTTTCCTTGAACATCCGCGTGTTGTAAGCAAGGCCGGTTACACCCAGGCTGACAGCCGCTGCCTGTTCCTTGATTTTGGCCTTGGCAGGCAGGTCAGCCAGACTGGCGCTGGGCTGCAGGGCGTCACACAGGCCCATGGAAATAGCCCGGTACATGATGCCGTCGTCGAGAAAGATGACGTGCATCTGCGGGTTGTCTTTACTCGCCTGCACCTTGGCAAGGATATCGGCCGAGGTGCCGGGCACGATCACCACCTTGACGTTGTTGGCCTTCTCGAAAGCAGGCAGAACCTGATCGGCGTACAGGCGCTCCATGGTTCCGCCGTTCATGCCCAGGTACAGCGTGGTTTCGGCCTGGGCAGGCAACGACACGAGTGCGGCAGCCAAGGGCAGGCATGACAGGCCGGTGAGGGCGAGACGTTTGGTGCTTTTCATAGGGACGACCTTCCTCTGTGCAATGGGATGACGTTCGTAGCGGGTTCTATCTCTGTGGGTTGGCTAGCTGCCTGGCGGAAGCGGCCGATGGAAAAGGCCTCGAGCGAGATCGTTGAGGCACTGTCGCAGACCCATTCGGCCAGCGCTTCGCCCGCTGCCGGGCCGATCTGAAAGCCTGCCCCGGCAAAGCCGAAGCCGTGCAGCAGCCCGGGCCGGGTCAGGCTCGGGCCCAGCACCGGTTCGCGATCAGGCAGGTAGCCTTCAGTGCCGCTCCAGGTGCGAATGGCCTGGGCGCCGGCCAATGGCGGGTAGAGTTCGACGGCGTTGCGCAGAATGTCGAGCACTGCCGCCTGTCCCGGCCTGGCATGCGCAGGGCCGAGGGCAAAGCCTTGTCCGCCGCCCAGCACGCAATTGCCGCGTGCCACCTGCCGGGCATAGATGCCGCCGCCTTCGACACCGGTGCTGACGTCCATGAACATCGGCAGTGGTTCTGTCACCAGCATCGCCGGATGCCCCGAATACATCGGCACCGGTTCGTTGAATTGTGCCGCCAGCGCTCCTGCCCAGGCGCCAGCGCAATTCAGTAGCCAGGGGGCTCGCAGTGTCAGGCCGCTGGCGGTCGTGACGATGAAGGCGTTGCCGTCGTGACTGACTTCGCTGACCGGCGCCTGCTCGAATACCTGAGCGCCCGCCCGGCGAGCTGCGCGGGCAAAGGCGGGCGATACCAGACGCGGATTGGCGTGCCCGTCGTCGGCGCATAACGATGCACCGACGGCGACATCGCCCGCCCAAGGGTAACGGGCGCGCAGTTGCTCTCGATCCAGCAGTTGCAAATCCAGCCCGAACCCCTGACTGGCTTCGGCGTAGCTGCGCAGCGCATCCATGTCCTGCTCGCTGCGCGCCAGTTTGAGGTGGCCGGAGCGCTGGTATTCGCCGTCGATACCGATCAGCTCGCACAGGCCGCTCCAGATCTGATGCGCCCGTTGCGACAAGGGCAGTTGCGACAAGGGCCTGCCCTGACGGCGCACGCCGCCATAATTGACGCCGCTGGAGTGCGAGCCGCAAAAGTCGCGCTCCAGCAAGGCGACACGC
>NZ_LJQT01000014.1:9190-15841 GCF_001400515.1 Pseudomonas meliae
GAAGGCTGCCGAGGCGCCGACAATGCCGCCGCCGATGACAATCGCATCGCTTTCAATCAGCGTGCTCATGGTTGTGTCTCCGCTGATTGCTTGTCCACGGGCAGCATCTCCAGGCCGAACGGCAATGGCTTGATCGGAGCCTGGCCGCGTAGACGGCCGACCTGCTCAACTGGCCGGCCGCTCTCGCGGGCGATGATCTCGGCGGCTGCCAGGCCGCACATCCGGCCCTGACAGCGGCCCATACCGACCCGGCACATGGCCTTGACCCGGTTGATCTCCCAATGGCCGCCCTGCACGGTGGTACGAATATCGCCCGCAGAGACTTCTTCACAGCGGCACACCAGCGTGTCATCCGCTACATTGGCAGCCCAGTCTTCGGGGAACGGGAAAGCGGTTTCCAGCCCGTGGCGGAAGCGTTCGATGCGTTGCAGTGCGGTTTGCAGGTCACTGATACGCACGGCGTCGACGGTGACACCGCTGTCTTGCAGCAGCCCGAGCGCGGCCAGTTTTCCGGCCATTTCCGCCGCGTCTGCGCCCATGATTCCAGCACCGTCGCCTGCCAGATACACGTCTGGCACACTGCTGCGCCCACAGTCATCCCGGCTGGGCAGCCACGCTCGGTTAAGCGGGCTCCAACCGAATTCACAGCCGAGCAGGTCGGCCAGTTGTGTCTCGCTGCGCAGCGCATGGGCAAAGGCTACTGCGTCGCAGGCCAGGTGGCCTGATTGGCCGTTGCGTTGCCAGTGAATGCCGTCTACGCGCTTGTCACCGTTGATGCGTGTGAGGTGTGCGCCCTGGTGCACGGGAATGTTATGCGCACTCAGCCACGCGCGGTAATACAGGCCCTTGGCAAGGGTTGCCGGTTGGCCGAGCAGCGCAGGCAGCGCCTTGCATTGGGCTGAAAACGGCGCGCTGTCGAGCACCGCCAGCACGTTCGCGCCAGCCTTGGCATATTGATAGGCGACCAGATACAGCAAGGGGCCGCTGCCGCAAAACACCACGCGTTCGCCAATCGCACAACCTTGATATTTAAGTGCGATCTGCGCTGCACCCAGGCTATACACGCCGGGCAGTGTCCAGCCGGGCACTGGCAGAATGCGGTCGGTGGCACCTGTGGCGACAATCAGTCGGGTGAAATCCAGGGTTGCGACTGTTCCGTTGTGCAGGGTATCGAGTTGATTGCCTTCGACGTTCCACACCAGCGTCTGCGGTCGGTAGTCGATCTGTGTTGTCAGTGCATCGAGTGCCTGATGCAGCGCAACGGCCCTGCCGCTTTCAAAGCCGTAAAGCGCCTTGGCCGAACGCTGGAAATTCTCTGGCTGGCGGCGATAGATCTGCCCGCCGCCGCGCAGACCTTCGTCGATCAGGCAGGCTTTGACACCGTGCTCCAGCAGCGTCTGGGCAGCGCGAATCCCGGCTGGGCCGGCGCCGATAATGGCAACGCGGTCTTTGCTCATGGCCGCCGCCCCGGTTCACGAATAATCGCCTGGCCAGCTTCCAGCAGCGTCGAACAGGCACGCACTCGCTGGCCGTTGCCGAGTCTTACCCAGCAGTCCTGGCAGGCGCCCATCATGCAGAACCCGGCGCGCGGCTCGGCACTGAAGTCACTGCCGCGCAGGTGCTCACTGGCGGTCAATACCGCAGTCAGCACGGTGTCGCCCAACAGACCATTGGCCGGTTGCCCATCGAGGGTGAAGGGCAGAACGGGGCGATCATGTTCAGCCAGTCGTTTCAGCAATGCCATAACGTGAAAGCTCCGGATCAGTGTTTGCCGACCAGCACGCGATCCAGCCCATAGACCCGGTCGAGCAGGATCATGGTGGCGGCGGTGAGGGCGATGACCAGTGCCGATACGGCAGCCATCATCGGGTCGATGGATTCGGTGGCGTAAACGTACATGCGCACCGGCAGGGTCTGGGTAGCAGGCGAGGTGACGAAGATCGACAGCGTGACTTCATCGAAGCTGTTGATGAACGCCAGCAACCAGCCGCCTGCCACGCCGGGCAGGATCATCGGCAGGGTGATCTGCCGAAACAGGGTGAAACGGTTGGCCCCCAATGACTCGGCGGCGTGTTCGGCGCTGCGGTCGATACCGATCGCCGCCGCCAGCACCAGACGCAGTACGTAAGGCGTGATGACCAGCACGTGGGCGAAGATCAGCCAGGTGAAGCTGCCGTTTACGCCCATCAGCGCAAACAGGCGCAGCATCGCCACCCCCAGCACCAGGTGCGGAATGATGATCGGCGAAAGAAACAGCGCATTGAAAAAGTTGCGGCCCGGAAATGTATGGCGGGTGATCGCCAGCGCAGCAGGCACCGCGATCAACGTCGCCAGCGTTGCGGACACAAACGCCAGAATCAGGCTGTTGTAGAACGAGTCGATAAAGTCGGCGCGTTCGAACACCGCCTTGAACCAGCGCAGCGAGAAGTCGGTAGTGGGCAGGCTCAGGGTGTTTTCCGGGGTAAACGCCACCAGGCACACCACTACCAGCGGGGCCATCATGAAGATCACTACCAGCGCATGAAACGACAGGGCCAAAGGACCGTTCTTGGACATGGATCATTCCCCCAGAGTTTTTTTGTAACGACCTTCGATCATGCGGTTCCAGGACAGCATGACCAGCATGTTGACCAGCAGCAGCGCCACCGCCAGGGTCGCGCCCATCGGCCAGTTGAGCTCCGAGAGGTACTGGTCGTAGATCACCGTGGCGACCATCTTCAAACGTCGACCACCGAGCAGGCCGGGAATGGCAAACGAACTGGCGGCCAGGCCAAAGACAATCAGTGAGCCGGACAGCACGCCCGGCATGACCTGTGGCAGGACGATCAGGCGCATGACTTTCGCCTGACTGGCACCCAGCGACAGCGCGGTCTGTTCGGCGGTGGGGTCGAGCTTTTGCAACGAGGTCCAGACCGGAATGATCATGAACGGCAACATGACGTGGACCAGCGCGATGATTACGGCAAACGGGGTGTACAGCAGTTTCACCGGGCGACCGCCCATGAACTGGATAGCCTGGTTGATCAGACCGTCCGCCCCCAACAGAAGGCTCCAGCCGAAGGCCCGGACCACCACCGAGATCAGCAGCGGCGTGAGGATCAGAATCAGAAAGATCGAGCGCCACGGTGTGCCCATGCGGCTCAGAATGTAGGCCTCCGGCACACCGATCAGCACGCAGAGCAACGTCACCAGCGCGCTGATCCAGAAGGTGCGCAGGAAGATTTCATAGAAATACGAATCGGTGACCACGGCCGTGTAATTGGCCAGCGTATAGCTGTCGCTTTTCACCCCGACCTGATAGTCGAACACGTTGAATGACAGCAGCAGCGTCAGGCCCAGCGGCAGCACCAGCAAGCCGATATATAACGCCAGTGCCGGGGCTGACAGCCAATAACCGCGGCCACCCTGACGCATTTCGCTCATCAGGCTCATGCGCGCACCTCGTCGGCGTCCAGTGCACGCAGCAATTCGGCTGGCCAATCGATGCCGACCGCAGCACCTTGTTCCAGCGGTGCCTGGCCGTCGTTGCGACGCACTACGGTTATTTCGCCGATGCCGGTCTGGATGCGATACAGCCACTGGCTGCCGAGAAAATAACGCGTGACGATACGCCCTGACAGCTTTCCGCAGCCGGGTTCGACCAGATCAATTTTCTCTGGACGCAGGCTGAGTGTCAGCGTGCCATCGCCGGGTAGCAGACGGATCTGCGGGTTGCCGCTGCTGTCCGGGTCGCCCTGCAACATATTGGCTTTGCCGACAAACCCCGAGATAAAGCGCGTACGTGGGTGCTCGTAGAGTGTGTAGGGCTCGTCGATCTGCGTGATCCGTCCGGCCTGCATCACCACCACCCGATCACTGATCGACAGGGCTTCGGCCTGATCGTGGGTAACCATCAACGTGGTGATGCCGACTTCGTTCTGAATACGGCGAATTTCGAACTGCATCTCTTCGCGCAGGTTGGCGTCAAGGTTGGACAGCGGTTCATCCAGAAGCAGCACCGGCGGCTCGATCACCAGTGCTCTGGCCAGCGCGACCCGCTGCCGTTGCCCGCCAGACAACTCGCGCGGGTAGCGCTCGGCATGCTGACCGAGACGAACCAGTTCCAGCACCCGTGTGACACGCTGTTGCAACTCGGCAGCAGGCACCTTGCGCATGCGCAGGCCAAACGCAACGTTGTTGGCCACGGTCATGTGCGGAAACAATGCATAGCTCTGAAATACAACGCCCAGACCCCGACTGCTGGGCTTGGCGTGGGTAATGTCGCGGCCGTCGAGCACGATGCGCCCGTCACTGACTTCAACGAAGCCGGCGATCATTTGCAGAGTGGTGGTCTTGCCGCAGCCGGAAGGGCCGAGCAGTGAAACGAATTCGCCCTTGTCGACGGCCAGGTTGGTGGCAACGACCGCGTCAATAGAGCCGTAGCGTTTGGAGAGACCTTCGAGCTGCAGAAATGCCATGCCTGCTTCCACCTGTGTGCATGCGCGCCGAAGCACGCGTTTGTCATGGGCAGATGCGAAATGAAGTCATGCAGTTCTGTGGACGTTGGTGCTCGCTCTGAGTCGGCTACCGATGATTGTTCAAATCGCCCCTGTGGACTGAGAGTAGGTCGAAGGCTAGGATGGGCTCAACAAGGAATTTCACTGAATAACATCTTTCTTCGAATTAATTCTTTTAGTGGAAAAATAGCGAGCTATATTCATGAATAATTCCACTGATCGGAATACTGATTCTGCGCAAGTGGGCGTCAGCGCGGTGTCGCGTCTGTTCGCCGTATTGCGTTGCCTGGGCGATTGCGACGAGGGCGGCGAGCGGGTCACACAACTCGCCCAGCGTGTCGGGCTCTCACAACCCACCACGCACCGCTTGCTGCGCAGCCTGATGGATGAGGGCATGGTCGAGCAGGACCTGCTCAGCAAGCGCTATCGGTTGAGCATCGAATTCTTTGCGCTGGCCGCCAAGGCGGGCAACACCGGCAATCTGCGCGACGTGGTACGCCCCAGTCTGTTACGCCTGTCTGCATCGCTGGGCGACTCGCTGTTTCTGCTGGCACGCAGTGGCTTTGACGCGATCTGTCTGGACCGCAGTGAGGGCCCGTACCCGATTCGCACGTTCACCGGCGACATTGGTGGCCGTGTTGCGTTGGGCGTGGGGCAGGGCAGTCTGGCGATTCTCGCGTTTCTTCCCGAGGACGAGCGGGAAACGGTGATTGCCTACAACCTGCCACGGCTCAAGGATTTTCACCTGTACGACGAGGTGTTTCTGCGTTCAGAGGTCGAAAACGTGCGCCGCCTCGGCTACGCCGGCCGCAACACCGGCGCGTTACCGGGCATGGCCGGGCTGGCCGTGCCGATCCTGGACCGCAGCGGCCGTGCAGTGGCGGCGCTCAGCGTGGCGACTATCTCCGACCGCTTGGGGCCTGACCGCCTGATGACCGTGGTAGAACTGCTCAAGCGTGAAGCCACGGCCATCAGTGCCAGAATCAATCCCTTCGATCCTTCGCTGCGACGGCCCAGTCAGGTATTTGGGCTGGCGGAGTAAAGGAGAGGTCCGTTTCAGATTGAAAACTTCGACACCATACGGTTGAGATCCACAGCCAGGCGAGACAGCTCCTGGCTGGCAGTGGAGGTCTGGCTGGAAGCCGAAGAGCTCTGCGCCGACAGATCGCGAATGCTCACCAGGTTCTCGTCGACCGACCGCGCAACATGCGCTTGCTGTTCAGAGGCTGTCGCAATCATCAGGTTGCGTTCATTGATATGACTGATCGACGCGGTGATGTCCTTGATCGCAATCCCGGCCTGCTGGGCGATCAGCAAGGTGGCGTCGGTTTCCGCATTGCTCTGCTTCATCGACTGGACGGCTTCATTGGAGTTCTTCTGAATACCCTGGATCATCTGTTCTATTTCCTGGGTAGACGTCTGCGTGCGATGTGCCAACGCCCTGACCTCATCGGCAACCACCGCAAACCCACGGCCCTGTTCGCCAGCCCGCGCCGCTTCGATGGCGGCGTTGAGCGCCAGCAGGTTGGTCTGTTCGGCGATGGCGCGAATCACGTCCACAACCTTGGCGATGCTTTGAGCCTGATTGGCGAGGCCTTCTACTTCTGTGCCGGTTCTGTCCACGGTGTGACTGAGCTTTTCCAGCGCAGTGATGGTCTGGCCGACGCAATCCTGGCCAGTCTGCGCGGATTTTTCACAGGCCTGGGTAGAGGAAGAGGCCGCAACAGCGTTGCGTGCGACCTCTTCGATGGCGGCTGTCATCTGGTTGACCGCCGTGGCCGCCTGCTCGGTTTCCTGGGTCTGACGCTGCATGCCCTGTGTGGAATCCTGTGTGATCGAGCTCATTTCTTCGGCGGCCGAGGCGAGCAGGCCTGAGGCATCGGAAATATGCTGAATGGTGCCCTTGAGGTTAGAGAGCATCGCTGCGCTGGCTTTTTGCAGTTCGGTCAGCTCGTCTGCCCCGTTGATTTCGACAGTCGTGCGCAGATCACCTTCGGCGATCCGTCGTGTGGAGTCGAGTAGCGCCTTGACCGGCTTTGCAATGCTGCGCGTAAATAAGGTGGCAACAATCAACGTAATAATGATGGCGAGAATAATCAGCGTCATGGTCACGGTCAGCCCGCTCTGATAATTCCTGTTAGGAGGGTGTAGACAA
>NZ_LJQT01000206.1:0-5151 GCF_001400515.1 Pseudomonas meliae
AAACCCGGGGCGGTTCAAAAGCTATGTAGCTGTAGGGTCGAGAGGAGCGCTGCTACCTCAAACCGGCGACCGGACAGCAATAAAGGCATCCGCAGCCCGGTACGCGCGTCAGAGCGGTATACTCACGGGCTATTTTTGAATATCGACACAAGGACTCGCCCATGAAAGCGTTCGGCAAAATCCTGGGGCTGTTTATTCTCGGGCTGTTGCTGATCATCGTGGCTCTCGGCTTCGCCCTGACCCACCTGTTTGATCCCAACGACTACAAAGACGAGATTCGCCAGCTGGCACGCGACAAGGCCAACGTCGAGCTGACGCTCAACGGTGATATCGGCTGGAGCCTGTTCCCCTGGCTCGGCCTGGAATTGCACGACGCCCATGTCGCCACCCTGACCGCCCCCGATCAGCCGTTTGCCGATGTGCAGATGCTCGGCCTGTCCGTACGTGTCCTGCCGCTGCTTCGTCGTCAGGTGCAGATGAGTGACATCCGCGTCGAAGGCCTTAACCTGGCCCTGCACCGTGACGAAAACGGTCATAGCAACTGGGAGGACATCGGCAAGCCCGCTGTCGCAACCACCGCAGCGCCTGGCGAACCAACCCCTGCGCCTGCCCCGGACGCGCCCAAGGCCGATCGCTCTTCCCAGCCCATCCGGCTGGATATCGACAGCCTGACTGTCAACAACGCCCGCGTGGATTACAGTGATGCCCGCAAAGGCCGAACCTTCACGGCCGAGAGCATTCAACTGAGCACCGGACCAATTCGTGAAGCATCCGACATCCCGATCAAACTGACGGCGTTCCTGAGCACCAACCAGCCCGTCGTGCGCGCCAAGACCGAACTGGTCGGCGAACTGCGCATGGACCGCGTACTCAAGCGCTATCAATTCGAAGACATGCGCTTGTCCGGCGAAGTCGCAGGCGAGCCGCTGCAGGGCAAGACCGTCACTTTCTCGGCGCAGGGCCAGCTGCTGGTAGACCTTGCCGCCAATATCGCCGAATGGAACAGCCTCAAAGTGTCAGCCAACCAGTTGCGTGCACTGGGCGAACTGCGTGCCCGTGATCTGGATAAAACGCCACAGATCAGCGGCGGCCTGTCCATCGCCCAGCTCGACCTGCGCACCTTCTTCGAAAACATCGGCCAGCCATTGCCCGCCATGTCCGAGGGCGCGCTGAGCAAGGTTGAAATGGTCACACGCCTCGCCGGCACGCCCACCAACCTTGCGCTGGAAAACCTCAATCTGAAAGTCGACGACAGCACCTTCACCGGTCGCATCGCCGTGGACGACTTCGCCAAACAGGCGCTGCGTGTCCAGCTCAAGGGCGATACCTTCGACGCCGACCGCTATCGTCCAGCTGAGAGCGAAGAAAGCAAAGGTGCCAAGGCCGCGCGCAAATCCGAGGTTCAGTCCGGTGAAGCCGCCGCTGCTGCGGGCGACTCACCGCTGCCCGAACAACCGACCAAGGCCGCCTGGAGCACTGCCAGGCTGCTGCCGCTGGAGCGCTTGCGTACGCTGGATGTCGAGGCTGACCTGAGCTTCGGCAAACTGACCCTGAACAAACTGCCCATCGACAACGCAGCGTTCAAGACCCAAGCCAACGGTGGTCTTATCAAGGTCGATACGCTGAGTGGCGACCTGTACAACGGCAACTTCGAGGTCAAGGGCAATCTGGACGCGCGTCCGGACACGCCTGTGGCCACGGTACAGACGCGCATTGCCAAAGTACCGGTCGAACGCATTCTGGAAAGCCAGGGCCAGACGCCGCCAGTGCGTGGCCTGCTGAACCTAGACAGCAGCCTGACCGGCACAGGCAACAGCGAAAAAGCCCTGATCGACAGCCTGAACGGCACCGCCAGCTTTGCACTCAATAACGGCGTACTGGTCAATGCCAACCTGGAGCAGCAGCTGTGCAAGGGTATTTCGATCCTCAACCGCAAGACGCTTAGCGGCGAACCGCGCGCCAAGGACACTCCTTTCCAGCAGCTCAACGGCAATCTGGTGATACGCAACGGCGTGGCCAGCAACCCGGACCTCAAGGTTCGTACGCCGGGCATGGCCGTCAACGGTAACGGCGACGTCGATCTGCGCGTACTGGGCATGAATTACCGCGTCGGCATCATCGTCGAAAGCGACAAGAGCGACATGCCGGACCCAGCGTGCGAGATCAATCCGCGCTTTGTCGGCATCGAGTGGCCGGTGCAGTGCCGCGGCCCGCTGGAACTGGGTGCCAAAGCCTGCCGCCTGGACAAGGAAGGCGTGGGCCAGATCGCTGCCAGGCTGGCGGGCGACCGGATCAGCGAGAAGCTTGAGGACAAGCTGAATGAAAAACTCGGTGACAAGGTCAGCCCCGAACTCAAGGACGCCCTCAAGGGATTGTTCAAACGCTAGAGCAATGTGAACAGCTCAGGAGCGCCCTCGCGGCGCTCCACTGGCGCACCTTTTCCTATCCCGACTCATATCCCGACGACGAGAGCCCTTCAGGCCATGCAACCCGAACAATTCTCCAGCGCCGTGCTGGACTGGTACGACCGTCATGGCCGACATGACCTGCCCTGGCAACAAGGCATCACGCCGTATCGGGTCTGGGTATCGGAAATCATGCTGCAGCAGACCCAGGTCAGCACCGTTCTGAATTACTTCGACCGCTTCATGGAGGCCCTGCCGACCGTGCAGGCGCTGGCTGAGGCACCGGAAGACGAAGTGCTGCACCTATGGACCGGACTGGGCTACTACACCCGCGCCCGCAACTTGCAGAAAACGGCAAAAATCGTGGTCGCCGACCATGGCGGCGAGTTTCCCCGCGATGTCGAAAAACTCATTCTGCTGCCCGGCATCGGCCTGTCCACCGCGGGCGCAATCGCCAGCCTGAGCATGGGTCTTCGCGCGCCGATCCTCGACGGCAACGTCAAACGCGTCCTGGCGCGCTTTACTGCGCAAGAGGGCTACCCGGGCGAACCCAAGGTGGCCAAACAGCTGTGGGCCACAGCTGAACGCTTCACACCGCACAGCCGGGTCAACAACTATACCCAGGCGATGATGGACCTCGGAGCTACGCTCTGCACCCGCAGCAAACCCAGCTGCCTGCTCTGCCCGCTGGAACGCAGTTGCGAGGCGCACATGCTGGGCCTGGAAACCCGCTACCCCATCCCCAAACCACGCAAGACGGTACCGCAGAAACGCACACTCATGCCGATGCTCGCCAACGAAGACGGCGCGATTCTGCTTTATCGTCGCCCTTCCAGCGGCTTGTGGGGCGGCCTGTGGAGCCTTCCGGAACTGGATGACTTCGATGATCTGCAGCACCTGGCCACGCAACACGCACTGCAATTGGGCGAGCATCATGAACTGCCGGGGCTGATCCACACCTTCAGCCACTTCCAGTTGAGCATCGAACCCTGGCTGGTCAAGGTCCAGGAGTCCGCCGATCACGTGGCCGAGGCCGACTGGCTCTGGTATAACCTCGCCACCCCGCCACGCCTGGGCCTTGCTGCCCCGGTGAAAAAGCTGCTCAAACGCGCAGCCGACGTATTGAACGCAGGAGAGTCGTCATGACCCGCACCGTAATGTGCCGCAAGTACAAAGAAGAACTGCCCGGCCTGGAACGCGCCCCTTATCCGGGAGCCAAGGGCGAAGACATCTTCAACCACGTCTCGCAAAAAGCCTGGGCCGACTGGCAGAAACACCAGACCCTGCTGATCAACGAGCGCCGCCTGAATATGATGAACGCCGAAGACCGGAAATTCCTCCAGACCGAGATGGACAAGTTTCTCTCGGGCGAAGAATACGCCCAGGCCGAAGGCTACGTTCCCCCCGAAAAATAAAGCGTTTCACGCAGTGAAGGTCGTAAGCGTCGGTAATAATTCAAATTTTTTAAAAAACACGCTTGACGACCTCCTGAAAAACACGTCTAATGCGCCCCGTTGCCCAGATAGCTCAGTCGGTAGAGCAGGGGATTGAAAATCCCCGTGTCGGCGGTTCGATTCCGTCTCTGGGCACCACCTTCCGTTTTCAGGTGATGCCAAGCACACCTGCAAACACACAAGAAGCCCGCCTCGTGCGGGCTTTTTTGTTTTTGGCTCTATCTCCTTGTTCTACCTATATCTACACAATCTACCTAGCGTGTATCCCTTTGAAAATAATCGAACCGAAGGGATGCAAGCCGTGAAACGGTTCGAAATCAAGCGCCGGCCGCTCTCCGATATCACTCTTGCGGGCCTTGAGGCGGATCTGAAGTAGTCCGCGAACTCGACGCCAATGGCCTGCACTTCCGGCTGAAGCCGGACTGACAAAAGTCTTGGCAGCAGCGCTATGAAAAAGCAGTCGGCAAGTGGTCTTGGCTGGGGCTGGGGGGGGATCCCCCGAGGTCAGCGGCGCAGCGGCCAGAGCAAAAGCTGCAGATCTGCGCGCCGATACGGCCGAAGCCCGAAACCCGATGGTGACTAAGCAGGCGCGCAAAGCGGCTGAAGCCCAAGCAGTAAACGATACGTTCGAGACGCTGGCACGTGAATGGCACGCCTCGCGCATCGGCGGCTGGGACGCAGGCACGGCCAAGCGGATTATGGGAGCACTTGAACGCCATGTGTTTCCCACCTTCGGCCAGCGCCGGTACACCGGCATCCTGTCAATGGAGTGGATGGAGCTGCTCCGGGGTTTGGAGCAACAAGGCATTCTTGAGCAGATGAGTCGAGTGCGCGCTTATTGCAAGGATGCCTACGATCTGGCTCGCGTGACCAGCAGCGCCGTGAACAACCCACTGGAGGGGGTTCACAAATTCCTTTCCAGCGGCAAAGCCGAAAACTACGCCCACGTTTCAGCCGAAGGGCTGCCCGCCCTTCTGCGCGCGATCCAGTCATACCCGCATGCCAAAGACGTGCAGCTGGGTCTGAGACTGCTTACCCTACCGGCGGTGCGCCCTAGCGAGCTGCGCGAGGCACAGTGGTCCGAGTTCAATCTGGAAAAGAAGCTGTGGACCATCCCAGTTGAGCGCACCTGAATGCAGGGTCGAGCACCCGATGAGGGATGGAGCAGGTCGGGCCGAACGAATCGTTCACCCCCAGGGGTGGAATACCTGACATATGGGAGGCCAGGTGCAAAGTCCTTTGCAACTGAGATGTGCTCAAACCTGGGCACATCGTTAGGTATCCTCTGAAAA
>NZ_LJQT01000496.1:0-18852 GCF_001400515.1 Pseudomonas meliae
AACCCGGGGCGGTTCAGATTCCTGGCGAGATCATGGACATGATGGTCGTCAACACTCAGACCCTGAAGGACAACCCGGCGCTGGGCAAAGCCCTGACCGGTGCCTGGTTTGAAGTGGTCGCGCTGATGAACGCCAAAAACGCCCAGAGCAAGGCAGCGCTGGAACACATGGCCAAGGCATCGGGCACCGATCTGGCGGGCTTCCAGGCGCAACTGGACACCACCAAGCTGTTTGCCACGCCCAAGGAAGCGCTTGAGTTCGCGACCAGCAAACAGCTGCCGGACACTCAGCGCAAGGTGGCTGACTTCTCGTTCGCCCATGGTTTGCTCGGTGAAGGCGCACGCGATGCCAACGCGGTCGGCATGTCGTTCGCCAATGGCGTGATGCTCGGCGACAAGGGCAATCTCAAGCTGCACTTTGACCCCAGCTACGTGCAGATGGCCGTCGACGGCAAGCTGTAAATCACGTTCAGTAGAAAGGTCATTGCCATGCGTTTGATAAACCGCCATCCGGACCGTGCCGGTCGCCTGATTCTGGTGATCCTGCCGTTCGCCCTGTTGCTGTTCGCCTACTTCATGGGCTCGGCCACCCGGCTTGCGGAAAACCCCACCGACAAACTGCTGCCCAGCGCCGTACAGATGGCCGATGCGGTCAAACGCATGGCGTTCACCGCCGATACCCGCAGCGGCGACTACCTGCTGTGGCAGGACACGGCATCGAGTCTGCAACGTCTGGCCATCGGCCTGGGGATCAGCGCGCTGTTGGGACTGTGCCTGGGCATTGCGGCGGGCATCCTGCCGCTGTTCGGTGCGCCGCTGTCGCCCTTGCTGACGGTAATGTCGATGGTGCCGCCGCTGGCGATCCTGCCGATTCTGTTCATCGTCTTTGGTCTGGGCGAGCTGTCGAAAGTGATGCTGATCGTGATCGGCATCACGCCGATTCTGGCCCGGGATCTGGAACAGCGTGCCCGGGAAATTCCGGTCGAGCTGCTGATCAAGGCGCAGACCCTCGGTGCCTCGACCTGGACACTGATCCTGCGGGTGATCCTGCCGCAGTTGCTGCCACGCCTGTTGATCGCCCTGCGCCTGGTGCTGGGTTCGGCATGGCTGTTCCTGATCGCCGCCGAGGCGATTGCCTCGACTGACGGTCTGGGTTACCGGATCTTTCTGGTCCGCCGCTACTTGGCGATGGACGTGATTCTGCCCTATGTGGTGTGGATCACCCTGCTTGCCTGGCTGATGGACTGGGGCCTCAAAGCCCTGACCCGACACGCCTTTCCCTGGTACGAAGGGGCGCGGACATGAGCTTTATCTGTGTGCGCAATGTCTGGCAACAATACGATGATCAGGTGGTGCTTGAAGGCCTGAATCTGGACGTGGCAGAAGGTGAGTTCTGCACGCTGGTCGGCGCATCGGGCTGCGGCAAGTCGACTTTTCTGCGCCTGCTGCTGGGTCAGGAAACTCCGAGCCGTGGACTGATCACGCTGGACGGCAAGGCCCTGCGCGATGAGCCAGACGCCAGCCGTGGCGTGGTGTTTCAGCGCTATTCAGTGTTCCCGCACCTGTCGGTGCTGGACAACGTGGCGCTGGGTCTGGAACTGCCCCGCTCGGCGTGGCTGGGCCGACTGTTCGGCCAGGCAAAAAGCGAGGCACGCGAGCACGCCGCGCAACTGCTTGGCAAGGTTGGCCTGGGGCATGCGCTGGATAAGTACCCCACGCAATTGTCCGGCGGCATGCAGCAGCGTCTGGCCATTGCTCAGGCGCTGATCATGAAACCCCGCGTGCTGCTGGACGAGCCCTTCGGCGCGCTCGACCCCGGCATTCGCAAAGACATGCACCACTTGCTGCTGGACCTGTGGCGCGAAACGAAGCTGACCGTGTTCATGGTCACTCACGACCTGTCCGAAGGTTTCAACCTCGGCACCCGCCTGCTGGTGTTCGACAAGGTCCGCCACGACCCGCACGAACCCGACGCGTATGGCGCGCGCATCACTTACGACATTCCCCTCAACAGCGAACGCCGCGCCGAACGCGCCGCCATCGATTCGCTGCTCAACGTTTCAGAGGAGCCCGTTCAATGACTGACTCAACCACGCTGTACCCGGTTTTCGCCGAAGAGATGCTGCCCGGTGGCGGCCATCGTTCGTTCATCCTCAAGCGCGGCGAACTGCTGCGCCTGACCGACCTGCACGGCAACGCCAACGTCAGCCTGACCCTGCTCAACGCTCACGAAAAAACCGAGCGGCTGAACCTGCCCGACAGCCTCAAATGCCAGCACACCGCCAGGTTGAGCAACGGCCATTGCCTGTATTCGGACATGGGCCGCGTGCTGGCGGCCATCGTCACCGACACCTGTGGCTGGAGCGACAGCATTGGCGGCGTGCTCAATGCTCAGGAAGTCGCTGAAAAATACGGTCAGGGCCGCTATCAGGAACTGCGCAACGGCTTCTTTCGCAATGGCGTCGACAACCTGCTGGTCGAGCTGGGCAAATGGGGGCTGGGGCTGTCCGACCTGTTGATGACCCTCAACCTGTTCAGCCGAGTCGATGTCGACGAGGCAGGAATCCTGCACTTCGCCGCGAACAACTCGAAAGCCGGTGACTACATCGAGCTGTACGCACCGATGGACACGCTGGTGGTGCTGACCGCCTTGCAACATCCGATGGACCCCAACCCGGAATACGCCCCACAACCGCTCAGACTCAGCTGGATGAAGGCCGACGCCAGCGTTGCCGAGCACTGCCGCACCTCGCGCCCGGAAAACGAGCGCGGCTTCATCAACACCGACCGCCTGTTCGCCTGAGGAGCCCTGTCATGAATTCACACACTCACCTTTGCTGCGACGCAACCATACCGGCAGGCGAGCCGTTCCTGGCCGAAGTCAAGGCCGGACAGACCGTGCGCATCCTCGATCTGCAAGGCAACCAGGCTGTCGATACGCTGTTTTTCAGCCTCGCCAACCCGCGTGAACGCTACGACGTACAACGCACCTTGCGCCGCCAGAACAGCGTGTACCTGACCACCGGCAGCGTGCTGTTTTCCAACCTCGGTCAGCCGATGCTGACCATTGTCGATGACACCTGCGGTCGCCACGACACGCTCGGTGGCGCATGCGCGCAAGAGAGCAACACCGTGCGCTACGCCCTGGAAAAACGCTACATGCACAGCTGCCGCGACAACTACCTGCGCGCCTGCCTGCACGACGGGCGTCTGACCAAGGCCGACATCGGTCCGAACATCAATTTCTTCATGAACGTGCCGGTGACAGCCGAAGGCGGCCTTACCTTCGAAGACGGTATTTCCGCGCCCGGCAAGTACGTTGAACTGCGCGCCGAGATGGACGTGATCGTGCTGATTTCCAACTGTCCGCAGCTCAACAACCCCTGCAACGGCTACAACCCGACGCCTGCGCAGTTGCTGATTCGCGACTGACCCGGCACCAACCCTCAGCAACGGACGACCGTTGCGTAGATTGATCAATAGCGGGACGGCCCGCTTCCCATCACGAAACCGAGCGCGACTGGGTTTCCGGGGTTATGCCATGTTCGACAAACTGCTGATCGCCAACCGTGGCGCCATTGCCTGCCGCATCCTGCGGACCCTGCGTACCTTGCAGGTCAAGGGCGTGGCGGTGTATTCCGAAGCCGACGCTGCCAGCCTGCACCTGATGCAGGCCGACGAAGCCCACAGCCTGGGCGAAGGTGGCGCAGCCGGAACCTATCTGGCGGTGGACAAGATCCTCGCCATTGCCAAAGCCAGCGGCGCCAAAGCCATTCATCCCGGCTACGGGTTCCTCTCCGAAAACGCCGCGTTCGCTCAAGCCTGCGAAGACGCCGGTATCGCCTTCGTCGGGCCAACGCCCGAGCAACTGCGCGTATTCGGCCTCAAGCACACTGCTCGCGCACTGGCCAGACAGCATGGCGTGCCCATGCTGGAAGGCACCGAACTGCTCGACAGCCTTGAATCAGCCATCGCGACGGCCCGTACCATCGGCTATCCGGTCATGCTCAAGAGCACTGCAGGCGGTGGCGGGATCGGCATGCGAGTGTGCCGCAGCGCTGAAGAACTGGCCGACTCGTTCGAGGCGGTGAAGCGCCTTGGCCAGAACAATTTCAGCGACGCGGGTGTGTTCATCGAGAAATACATCCAGCGCGCGCGCCATCTGGAAGTACAGGTGTTCGGTGACGGCCAGGGCGAGGTGCTGGCGCTCGGCGTACGTGACTGCTCGGTGCAACGCCGCAACCAGAAAGTGCTGGAAGAAACCCCGGCCCCCAACCTGCCCGACGGCATGGCCGATGAACTTTGCGCGGCAGCCATCAAACTCGCCAGAGCGGTCAATTACCGCAGCGCAGGCACCGTCGAATTCGTCTTCGACAGTGACGATCAGCGCTTCTATTTTCTGGAAGTAAATACTCGTCTGCAGGTCGAACACGGCGTCACCGAGCAGGTGTGGGGGGTAGATCTGGTCAGTTGGATGGTACAACTGGCTGCCGGAGACCTGCCGCCACTGGAGCAATTGCAGGCCGGCCTGAAACCGTCCGGCCATGCCATTCAGGCACGGCTGTACGCGGAAGATCCGGGCCGTGACTTCCAGCCCTGCCCCGGCCTGCTGACGGCGGTGAATTTTCCGCCTGCCGATGGCCATGCAATGCGCATCGACACCTGGGTTGAAGCGGGCTGCGAGATACCGCCGTACTTTGACCCGATAATTGCCAAGCTGATCAGTTGGGCGCAGACCCGCGAGCAGGCCAGCACCGGGCTGATCGATGCGCTGAACGAAACGCGCCTGTACGGGGTCGAGACCAATCGCGACTACCTGCGCCAGATCATTGCCGACACGCCGTTCGCCAGCGGCCAGCCGTGGACCCGCTGCCTGGAAGGTCTGGTGTATCACGCTGACACCTTCGAAGTGTTGAGCGGCGGCACGCAGACCAGCGTTCAGGATTATCCGGGGCGGCTGGGTTACTGGGCGGTCGGTGTACCGCCATCCGGGCCGATGGACAGCCGCGCGTTGCGCCAGGGCAATGGCCTGCTGGGCAATGCCGAAGGATGCGCTGCGCTGGAAATCACCATGAGCGGGCCGTTGCTGCGCTTTAATACCGATGCCGTGATTGCCGTGACCGGTGCGCAGATCCCGATCACGCTCGATGGCGAACCCCGCGCCATGAACGCCGCGCTGCTGGTGTGCGCAGGCTCGACCCTTGCGCTGGGCACCATTGCAGGTGCCGGCGTACGCAGCTACCTGTGCGTACGTGGCGGGCTGGACGTGCCGGATTATCTGGGCAGCAAAAGCACCTTTACCCTCGGCCAGTTCGGCGGGCATGGCGGGCGGGCGTTGCGGGCCGGTGATGTGTTGCACATAGCGCCATTGGTGGATCGTAGCGCGGGCCAGCGGATTGCCGATGACGCACTTGAAGCGCTGCCTGACATTCGCCGTATAAGGGTCATTTACGGCCCCCATGCTGCGCCGGAATACTTTACCGAAGCGTACATAGAGACGTTTTTTGCAACCGACTGGGAAGTGCATTTCAACTCCAGCCGTACCGGCGTGCGCCTGATCGGCCCGAAACCCGAATGGGTGCGCGCTGACGGCGGCGAGGCAGGTCTGCACCCGTCCAATATTCACGATAACCCCTATGCGATCGGCGCGGTGGATTTCACCGGCGATATGCCCGTGATCCTAGGTCCGGACGGACCGAGCCTGGGTGGGTTCGTATGCCCGGTGACCATTATCGAAGCGGACTTGTGGCAGCTGGGGCAGTTGAAGGCTGGCGACAGGGTCCGATTCACTCCGGTAAGCGTCGAGGCGTGTCATGCAGAACGGTGTAGGAGCGAACTTGTTCGCGAAGGCTATATTCCAAACGCAGCAAATTTTTCTACTGCACCGGCCTCTTTACGAGCAAGTTCGCTCCTGTAAGGCCATGGGAACGTCAGCGTGCCCCGCCCACCGTCCACATCAACCCGCTGGCCCTGGCGCGCTCGTCGCACAGCCCCAGCACGACACGGCGCTCGTCGTTGCTCATCCGGCTCCACCGGGTGATCTCGTTCACGGTTCGCTGGCAACCGGTGCATATATCCTGCTCATCGAGCGCACAAATGCTCACGCAGGGAGAACGGACCGGCTTTTCAATCGGGGTATCAGTGCTCATCACTCTTCCTGCACAACCAGGTCACGGGCGTAACGCTGGGCATTGTGTACGTAATGGGCGGCGCTGGCTTCCAGCATTTTCTTCTGCACGTCGGTGAGTTCGCGCACCACTTTACCCGGCGACCCCATGACCAGCGACCCGTCGGGAATGACCTTGTTTTCTCCGATCAACGAATTGGCGCCGATGATGCAGTATTTACCAATTTTCGCCCCATTGAGGATGACCGCGTTGATGCCGATCAGGCTGTAATCGTCAACGCTGCAGCCATGCAACATCGCGTTATGCCCAATGGTCACGCTCTTGCCGATGCTCAGGGGCGAGCCCATGTCGGTGTGCATTACTGTGCCATCCTGCACGTTACTGTTTTCGCCGATATGGATCAGCTCGTTGTCGCCACGCAACACCACGTTGAACCATACACTTGCTCCGGCTTCCAGCCTGACATTACCGATCAGCACCGCATTGGGAGCAACCCAGCTCTGCGGGTCGGTCTGAACACGGGATTCCCCCAGGCGATATTTCATGCAGCTTCCTCAGGCGGGTCGTACTCATGGGTACGGATTGTTATGAAAAGCACTTCCTGTCGACAGCACTTCTGCAGCAAGCCACTCAGGTTCAGGTGGTCGATCGTTCGGGCGGATGATGCAGACTGATTTTGGTGTCGTACAGCACATTGACCAGCTCGACGATCATGATCGCGGTAAGCCCCCAGATCTTGTACCCGCCGTAACGGTAACTGGGCACGTACCAACTGCGGCCTTCGTAATCGATGCGGTGCGTATGTTCACGGGTGTCCTGACGGAAGAACTCCAGCGGTACGCTGAACACCGCCGCGATCTCGCCGTCATTGGGCTGGTATTCGACAAAGTCAGGTATGACACCGACATACGGCGTGACTTTGATGCCATGTTTGGAGATGAGCGGGCTTAACGGGCCGACTACTTCGACCAGCCCGGGAGGCAGTCCGATTTCTTCCTCGGCCTCGCGCAGGGCAGTAAAAATCAGGTCCGGGTCGCCTGGATCGCGTCGCCCCCCCGGAAAAGCCACTTCGCCAACATGTGTCGACAGACCACTGGCACGCAAGGTCAAAATCAGCTCGGGTTGCTCACTGCGGGTGACAGGCACCAGAACAGCCGCCTCGGGGAATCGTCGATCCGAGTCGAGGGTTTCGGGCGTATGACTGACTACACGGCGAAGTAGCTCATCCAGCATGGGAAATCTCGATCTGTTGCCTGTCTGGCATCATGCACCAAAGCGAGGTTGCGCCCAACCCCTCGCAAGGCAACTCCTGTCACACAGAGGGTTGCCGAGCCGCAGCACGACAGGCCAAGATAGCGACTGCGTTCACTATCGACTGACCCCATGAAATTTTGCAGCCAGTGCGGCAACCCCGTTATCCAGCGTATTCCCGAAGGCGACAGCCGATTGCGGTATGTCTGCGAGCATTGTCACACCATTCATTACCAGAATCCGAACATCGTGGCGGGCTGTCTGGTGACGCTGGGCGAAAAGGTCCTGCTGTGCCGCAGGGCCATAGAACCGCGCCTGGGCTTCTGGACACTGCCGGCAGGTTTTATGGAAAACGGCGAAACCATCGAACAGGCCGCCCGACGCGAAACCATCGAGGAAGCCTGCGCCACTCTGACCGAGCTGCATCTGTACACGTTGATCGACGTTCCGCATATCAATCAGGTGCATGTGTTCTATCGGGCAGAAATGGCGACTGAGGCGTTTGCGGCAGGAATCGAGAGTCTTGAAGTGCAGTTATTCGACGAAGCCGACATTCCGTGGTCGGACCTGGCTTTCATGACAGTCGGACGTACCCTAGAATACTTCTTCGCGGATCGGCGTCGGCAGGTCTACCCGGTTCATACCAGCGCCCTTCCCCCGTCACGTCCGTTGCTGGACACCTGAAAGTCAGGGTCGCACACAATATCGGCGCTTTTTATAGAAAGAAGCACCTTCAGGGAAATCGTAATGCGCTGGTTGTTCGCCTTCTTTTGCATGTCATTCGTACCGCTTTCGCAGGCTGCGTTTACCCAGACCATCGTGCCCAAGGGCAGCGAACAGAAAATCATCAACAATAAAGTCATCAATACCGAGAGTATTGCCAGCAAACCGATCGACAAGGTGCTGGTGCTCAAGTCGGTTCGCCAGTTGCAACTGATCAGCGGTGGCGAGGCCCTGAAGACCTATCGTATCTCTCTGGGCAAGAACCCCAAGGGCACCAAACTGCAGGAAGGCGACCAACGCACGCCGGAAGGTTTCTACTGGCTCGACTGGCGCAAGCCCAGCAATAACTACAACCTGTCAATGCACATTTCCTACCCGAACATTTCGGACTCGGCACGGGCACGTCGCGAAGGCGTGAAACCGGGCAGCATGATCATGATTCACGGTACGCCGGTGGATGAAGAGTATCCGGAGTGGTACTTCCACACGCTGGACTGGACCAACGGCTGCATCGCGCTGAAGAACAACGACATGCGGGAGATATGGGATCTGGTGAAAGACGGGACGATGATCGAGATTCGGCCTTGATCATTGCAGCGAGCAGTCAGGATCAGACGCAGAGCGTCCAGAACGGCATGCCAACGCAGAGCGTCGCACGATAGCTGTCAATCGTTTACATCGTGGGAGCGTCCGGGCGACGCGCCTAGCTTGCTCGTGAAGAGGCCAGTACAGCCCCTCAGAACTCTTCCAGCCGCCATACTTCGTAAGCAGGCGTTTCGTAGGGATGGCTCTGCTTGAGAGCCATCACCACTTGCCGAATCAGATCATCAGCCACGACCAGCTCGACCTTCCATTCCTCCACCGATTCGACCACTCCGCTCTGCCCGACAAATGGCTGACTGCCATTCAGCGGGCGGAACTGGCCCTGGCCGAGCACTTGCCATGAACAGTGATCGTAAGCGCCGATTCGCCCTGCACCAGCAGCGAATACAGCGCTCTTGACCTCGTCCACATGACTCGGAGGAACAAAGAAGGCGAACTTGTACATGCGCCTTAGTTAACCCAGGCCCGTGCGTTGCGGAACATGCGCATCCAGGCAGCGTCCTCGTTCCAGTCCTCGGGACGCCACGAGTTCTGCACCGCGCGGAACACGCGCTCCGGGTGCGGCATCATGATCGTCACGCGACCGTCCAGGGTGGTCATGCCGCCGATACCGCGCGGCGAGCCGTTCGGGTTGGCCGGGTAGGTTTCAGTGACCTTGCCGTGGTTATCGACGAAGCGCAGTGCCACAGTACCGGACACGTCCGCCTCAAGCAGCGCGTCGTCATTGCGGAACTCTGCGTGACCTTCACCGTGAGCGATGGCGATTGGCATGCGCGAACCGGCCATGCCTTGCAGGAAGATCGACGCCGACTCCTGAACCTGAACCATTGCCACGCGCGCTTCGAACTGCTCGGAGCGGTTACGCACGAAATGGGGCCAGAACTCGCTGCCCGGAATCAGCTCGTGCAGGTTGGACAGCATCTGGCAACCGTTGCACACACCCAGCGTGAAGCTGTCGGCACGCTCAAAGAAGCCCTGGAACGCATCGCGGGCGCGGCTATTGAACAGTGCCGACTTGGCCCAGCCTTCACCGGCACCCAGCACGTCGCCATAGGAGAAGCCGCCACAGGCAACCATGCCCTTGAAGTCGTTCAGGTCGACACGACCGGCAAGGATGTCGCTCATGTGCACGTCAATCGCATTGAAGCCTGCGCGATCAAAGGCTGCCGCCATCTCGACCTGACCGTTGACACCCTGCTCGCGCAGCACGGCAACCTGAGGGCGGACGCCCGTCTTGATGTACGGCGCAGCGATGTCTTCGTTAACGTCGAAGCCCAGTTTGACGGTCAGGCCCGGATTGTCTTCTTCCAGCAGCGCATCGAATTCCTGATCAGCGCATTCAGCGTTATCGCGCAGGCGCTGGATCTGGTAGCTGGTCTCGGCCCACTGACGTTGCAGCAGACGGCGCTGGCCGCTGAAGACCGGCTCGCCATGGAAACTGATCGAGACTTCGTCGTTGTTGATCGGCTGACCGATCACCGCAACGCAATCTTCCAGACCGGCAGCGCTGAATTGCGCCAGCACCAGCGGAGTCGCGTCCTGACGCACCTGGATGACCGCGCCGAGCTCTTCGTTGAAGAGGATCGCGCTTAGCTCGGAAACGTTGTCGGCCACACCGTCGAGGTGCAGGTTCAGGCCGCAGTGACCGGCAAAGGCCATTTCCAGCGTGCTGACCAGCAGACCACCGTCGGAACGGTCGTGATAGGACAGGATATGACCGTCTGAATTGAGGCCCTGAATCACGGCGAAGAAGGCTTTGAGGTCTTCAGCGTCATCGACGTCTGGTGCGACACGACCCAGTTTGCCGTGGGTCTGGGCGAGAATCGACGCGCCCATGCGGTTCTGGCCACGGCCCAGATCGATCAGGATCAGGTCAGTGATGCCTTTGTCCATGCGCAGCTCGGGCGTCAGGGTCTGACGAATGTCGACCACTGGTGCAAAGCCGGTCACGATCAGCGACAGCGGCGAAGTCACGCTCTTCTCAGTGCCTTCATCGCTCCAGCGGGTTTTCATGGACATCGAGTCCTTGCCCACCGGGATGGTAATACCCAGCTCCGGACACAGCTCCATGCCCACCGCTTTCACGGTGTCATAAAGACGCGCGTCTTCTCCGGGATGACCGGCAGCCGACATCCAGTTGGCCGACAGTTTGATGTCAGACAGCTTTTCAATACGTGAGGCCGCAATGTTGGTCAGCGTTTCGCCGATCGCCATACGGCCCGAAGCCGGAGCATCCAGAAGAGCCAGCGGCGTGCGCTCGCCCATTGCCATGGCTTCGCCGGTGTTGACGTCGAAGCTGGTCGCGGTCACTGCGCAGTCAGCCACAGGCACCTGCCACGGGCCGACCATCTGATCGCGAGCGACCAGACCGGTAATGCTGCGGTCACCAATGGTGATCAGGAAGCCTTTGCTGGCAACTGCCGGGTGACGCAGTACGCGTTGCACGCTTTCTTCGATATCCAGCGTGCTCGGGTCGAAGTCATCGCCGATCTCGGCTTCGCGCTCGACCGAACGGTGCATGCGCGGCGCCTTGCCCAGCAACACTTCCAGCGGCATGTCCACCGGGCTGTTGCCAAAATGGCTGTCAGTCACGGTCAATTGCGGCTCGGCAGTGGCCTCGCCGACAACCGCAAACGGGCAGCGCTCGCGCTCGCAGATGGCCTTGAAACGGTCGAAATCTTCGACGCCGACGGCCAGCACGTAACGCTCCTGGGATTCGTTGCTCCAGATTTCCAGCGGGGCCATGCCCGGCTCGTCGTTGGGCACGTTACGCAGTTCGAAACGCCCACCACGATCGCCATCGTTGACCAGTTCGGGGAAGGCGTTGGACAGACCACCGGCACCGACGTCATGGATGAAGCTGATCGGGTTACGGTCGCCCAGCTGCCAGCAGCGGTCGATCACTTCCTGACAGCGACGCTCCATCTCAGGGTTTTCACGCTGAACCGAAGCGAAATCCAGGTCGGCAGAACTTGTACCGGTCGCCATCGAAGACGCCGCGCCGCCACCCAGGCCGATCAGCATTGCCGGGCCACCCAGCACGATCAGTTTGGAACCCACAGTGATCTCGCCCTTCTGGACGTGATCTTCGCGGATGTTGCCCATACCGCCAGCCAGCATGATCGGCTTGTGATAACCACGAACCTCATCGCCGTGCGGCGTGGTAATGGACTGCTCAAAGGTACGGAAGTAGCCGGTCAGCGCCGGACGGCCGAACTCGTTGTTGAACGCCGCGCCACCCAGCGGGCCTTCGATCATGATGTCCAGCGCGGTGACGATGCGCTCGGGCTTGCCGTATGGCACTTCCCAAGGTTGCACGAAACCGGGAATCTGCAGGTTGGACACGGTGAAACCGGTCAGACCTGCCTTGGGCTTGGCACCGCGACCGGTTGCACCTTCGTCGCGAATCTCGCCGCCGGAACCGGTCGCTGCGCCAGGAAACGGCGCAATGGCAGTCGGGTGGTTGTGAGTTTCGACCTTCATCAGAATATGCACCGGCTCCTGCACCGCGCCGTACTGGCGGGTTTCGGGGTCCGGGAAGAAACGGCCGGCAACGTTGCCGACGATCACCGAAGCGTTGTCCTTGTAGGCGGACAGCACGCCTTCGCTGTGCATCTGATAGGTGTTCTTGATCATGCCGAACAGGCTTTTTTCCTGGCTCTGGCCGTCGATATCCCAACTGGCGTTGAAAATCTTGTGACGGCAGTGCTCGGAGTTTGCCTGGGCAAACATCATCAGCTCGATGTCGTGCGGGTTGCGCCCGAGACCGTTGAAGCTGGTGATCAGGTAATCGATTTCATCTTCAGCGAGGGCCAGGCCCAGCTCGACGTTGGCTTTTTCCAGCGCCGCGCGGCCGCCACCCAGAATGTCCACCGCGGTCAGCGGTTTGGGCTGGGCGTGGCTGAACAGGCTGGCGGCCTGCTCGTGATCGCCTAACACCAGTTGCGTCATGCGGTCGTGCAGGCTGTCGGCGATTGCCTGAGCCTGGGCATCACTGAACTGACCTTCTACATAGAAGGCAATCCCGCGCTCGATGCGCTGGATTTTCGTCAGGCCGCAATTTCGGGCGATGTCGCTGGCCTTGCTCGACCAAGGTGAAATGGTGCCAAAACGCGGCAACACCAGAAACAGACGGCCGCTCGGCTCTTGAACCGGCACGCTGGGGCCGTATTTCAGGAGACGGTCGAGAACCTGCTGTTCTTCGCTGGTAAGAACGTCGTTGACGTCCGCGAAGTGGGCGAATTCGGCGTACAAGCCACTGACAGCTGAAACTTTTTGTTTCAGTTGTTCTAGTAATTTGCTGTGGCGGAAGGCAGAAAGGGCAGGAGCACCGCGCAGGATCAACATCTTCGGGACAGCCTCGAGAAGGGGGTGTGCTTTGAGGCCGCACATTCTAGCCTAAAGCGGGCCTTTGATCACCCAAAACGGCGGCATCGGGTGCGCCCGAATGTCGCTCCACGCAAAAAAAGCCTGAAAATGCCTGTAAAACCCCCTCGCCTATCAGACGCAGGCTTCACTGTCGAGATATGGCGCCCGGTGCGCTTTGCGTATACTGCACCGATGTTCTTCAGACCAGATTTCCGCCCACGTTGCGCCAAGTGGCTCATCGCAACCGGACTCTTCCTGATGCTCGGCGCCTGTGTGGAGAAACCCACCACACTGGAGCGAGTCAAGGAGGACGGCGTGCTGCGGGTGATCACCCGTAACAGCCCGGCGACTTATTTTCAGGATCGCAACGGCGAAACCGGCTTCGAATACGAGCTGGTCAAGCGTTTCGCCGATGATCTGGGCGTCGAACTGAAGATCGAAACGGCCGACAATCTGGACGATCTGTTCGACCAGATGAACAAACCGGGCGGCCCGGTCCTGGGTGCTGCGGGCCTGATCGAGACGCCAAAGCGCAAGCAACAGGCGCGTTTCTCGCACTCTTATCTGGAAGTGACCCCTCAGGTTGTCTACCGCAACGGCCAGTCGCGTCCCACCGACCCGGGCGACCTGGTGGGTAAACGTATCGTGGTCCTGAAAGGTAGCGCGCATGCCGAGCAGCTTGCGGCACTCAAGGCGCAGAATCCCGGCCTTGAATATGAAGAGTCGGACGCGGTCGAGGTCGTCGATCTCCTGCGTATGGTCGATGAAGGCCAGATTGACCTGACGCTGGTCGACTCCAACGAGCTGGCGATGAACCAGGTGTACTTTCCCAACGTGCGTGTAGCCTTCGACCTGGGCGAAGCCCGCGAACAACGCTGGGTGGTTGCACCGGGCGAAGACAACAGCCTGCTCAACGAAATCAACGCGTACCTCGACAAGGTCGAGAAGAATGGCACGCTGCAACGTCTGAAGGACCGTTACTACGGCCACGTCGATGTACTTGGCTACGTTGGCGCCTATACCTTTGCCCAGCATTTGCAGGAACGCCTGCCCAAATACGAGAAACACTTTCAGACATCGGCCAAGAAAGAACAGGTCGACTGGAGATTGCTGGCCGCCATCGGCTATCAGGAATCAATGTGGCAACCGGCCGTTACCTCGAAAACCGGTGTGCGCGGCCTGATGATGCTGACCCAGAACACCGCTCAGGCGATGGGCGTGACCAACAGGCTCGACGCGAGACAGAGCATTCAGGGCGGGGCAAAGTATTTTGCCTATGTAAAGGATCAGCTGGACGACTCGATTAAAGAGCCAGATCGCACTTGGCTAGCTCTCGCGTCCTACAACATTGGCAGCGGTCACCTCGAAGATGCGCGCAAATTGGCCCAGAACGAGGGGCTGAATCCTGATAAATGGCTGGACGTGAAAAAAATGCTGCCGCGTCTGGCGCAGAAGAAGTGGTACAGCAAAACGCGTTACGGCTACGCCCGAGGCGGCGAGCCGGTGCATTTCGTTGCCAACATTCGTCGTTATTACGACATTCTGACCTGGGTCACGCAGCCTCAGCTCGAGGGCAGCCAGGTCGCCGATGGCAACCTGCATGTTCCCGGTGTCGACAAGACCCAACCACCTGCGCCGCCTGCACCTGCTTCAGGCAGTAGCCCCGACAAGCCTGCGCTCTAGACGCCGCCCTGGTTTTTATCTGCATCCTTGGCAGCCCGGCGCATTCTGAAAAACTCGCTCAGCATTGCCCCGCATTCCTCGCTCAATACCCCGCCTTCAAACAGCACGCGGTGATTGAGAAAGCCCTGACTGAAGAATTGCCCCTGGCTTTGAACGATGCCTGCCTTGGGCTCAAGCGCGCCGTAAACCACGCGCGCCACCCGCGAATGCACGATCAACCCGGCGCACATGCTGCATGGTTCCAGCGTCACGTAAAGCGTACTGCCTGGCAGCCGATAATTGTCCAGCGCCCTGGCGGCATCACGAATAGCGACCATTTCGGCATGCGCACTGGGGTCGCTTGCGCTGATCGGGCAATTGTAACCACTACCAATGATCTCGCCGTTCTGCACCACGACTGCACCGACGGGCACTTCGCCCAGCAATGCGCCTTGCGCGGCGAGCGCCAGTGCCTCGCGCATGAAGTCCTGATCCTTGCTGCGGTCGATGATTTGCGGCTGACGCATCACGACACCTCGATGGCGGCCATGAGGCCGGTTTCCATGTGATCGATCACATGGCAGTGGAACATCCACACGCCTGGGTTATCCGCCACCAGCGCAACCCGCGCCCGCTCGTTGCGGCCCAGCAAGAACGTGTCGGTAAAGTACGGGATGATCTTGCGCCGATTGGACGCGATCACCTTGAAACTCATGCCGTGCAAGTGAATCGGGTGTTGATACTGAGTCATGTTCTTCAATTCAAAGATGTAGCTCTTGCCCAACTTCAATTTGGCGATAGGCCGGTCGGCGCAAGTCTTGTCGGTAATGTCCCACGCTTCGCCGTTGATCTGCCACAAGCTGGGCGGCTTGCCGTTGTCGATGTTGACCGACATTGAGCCCACCCATTCGAAGTTGAAATTGATCTTCTCGGCGTTATCCATATCCGGCTCGGCCACCGGATTGGCCGGCAGCTCGGGTGGCCATTGGCCGGGCGCGTCGTTATTGGCGACTGACCGAAATGTCCCCAAACGCACCGGGCCGTTACGCAATGAAATTTCCTCACCCGCAGGCGGTGCCTTGATTGCCAGACAGATGCGCATGCCCGGCCCCAGCCAGTACTCGTCGCCAAACAGCCGCGGCGTGACCGGGTTGCCATCCAGCGCATAAATCTGCGCCTCGGCGTCCGGCAGGTTGAGGCGGTAGGTCACGGTATTGTCGAGGTTGAGCAAGCGCACACGGGTAATCTGCCCAGCAGGCAATTCAATGACCGCCTGCGGAACACCATTCAATGTCGAAAGCCGCCCCGCCGTACCTTCACGTGCCGCCTCACGCAGCACGCTGAACTCGGTAAACGCGCCAACTTCATCCACATGCCAGCTTTTCAGGCTGACCGTGCGCTCATGGGCGAAACCGGTGGGCTCGCGCTCTTCAACGATCAGCGGCCCGACCAACCCGCGGCCCAGCTCTTCACTGCAGCTGACGTGCGGGTGATACCAATAGCTACCGGCATCCGGCACACGGAATTTGTAATCGAAATATTCGCCCGGCTTCACTGGCAACTGAGAAACGTATGGCACGCCGTCCATCTCCAGCGGCAAGCGGATGCCATGCCAGTGAATGGTCGTCTCGACCGGCAGCTGGTTGATGAAGCGCAAGCGCAACCACTCGCCCTGCCGCACCCGCAATTCGGTGCCCGGCGCAGAACCGCCAAACGCCCAGGCAGGTGTCTTGTGGCCAGAGACCAACTCTATATCCAGCGGTGCAGCGATCAGCACGAAGTCCGAACCCGCTTGCGACTCACGACGCCCCATCCAGTAACGCGAAGCACCACCCGCGCCAAGGCCGACTACAGCAAGACCGGCGATGCCTGTGAGGATCTGACGACGGGTAAAGGACATGAACGGCGGGACCTCGAAAACGACGACTGAGCGCATCTGCGAGCAAATGCGAGGGGCGAATACGATACACCTGCATTTGCGTAAAGATAAGGGTGGATACCACGAACTGAAGTTGAGGCGTAAAAAAGCCGGGCAAGGCAGTGACGCCCGCTCCGGCTTTTTGCATTAATCAACCGCACTACGACTGACTAACCCGCTCCAGCCATTCGATATATGCAGGCTCTGCATCAGGCGGTACATTGGCGCGGTGATCCTGCAACTCTGCCTGCATGCCAAACCCTTTCCATATCAGCGGTGCGAGGCGCGATGCCGGGCTGTTCGCCCGTTCCAGTTCGCTCAGCACTTGCAGGCTTCGTTGCTTGTGCTCGGCCACTGTTTCCGACTTGTAATCGAAAGCCTTCCCCAACCCGGAGAGGTACATCAGTTTTGCGGTTTCTATCTCAGGCCACTGGAGCGCCATATTCAGTGGCCATTCGAGCATGGCGCGCTCACCCCACATCGACGACTTGAGTAAATGGTCGTTCGCAAGCAACGTCAGCATGAATGATTGGCCCAACTGGGTCAGATACACCGGCAGGACTTCAGCGTCAGGCTGCCGGTAAAACACATCCAGTGGCTGCTCACGCTTGAGTCCGATGCCGGCCAGCAAGCGCTGTTGAAGATCAAGTACCAGCGCGCCAAGTTCCGCCTTGCCTGCACTGCCGTTTTCAACGGTTTGCCGGGTGCGGGTCGTGCAATTCCATAGGCTCAGTGAAATCCGCCACTGGGCCTGATCGCCCTCACCCGAACACCCCACCTCGCCCGTCACGAAATACTTCGTCGTTGGCGGGACGATATCGAACAATGTGTTGCCGTCGACCTCAACCCCCGATACAACCGGCCCCACACCCTCCGCGACCTGGACATAACAATTGGCTGCATAGTCATTCCAGTAGTGAACCGACTCAGCCATGTAAAAAGGGATGGCACGCGTATAGCGCCCGATATCATCCTCGCGCTGCGATTCGGCAGGTTCTGCTTTCTCCATGATTTTGGACAAGGCGAAGAAACCAATTTCTGGCGCACCTTCCGGTTTTTGCGCGAAGAGCCAGTCAGCATTGCGCAAACCGTAGTGCCAGACCGGCTTGGTAAGCGCCACGGTATTGATCGTCACGCTGGCAGGATCAATCGGAACGCCTTTGTCTTCCTGCCTGCGCACGTCCTCGAAAGCGTGCGCAAACTGGTCAAGGTGACTTTTGATTGGCGCAAAGCCGAGGGCATACAAGCGCGTAAGCAAGGCCTCGCCTTCATCCACCCTGCCCAGCTCCTGATAGGCACGCAGCAAGTTGAGACCTGCCGTCGAATCATGTTTGTGCTCATCGTAAGCAGGCCCGACAAGCTCGACGATCAGCGGGATGTGACCATTATTGCCCAGATCCCCCGAGATCATCTGCAGCGCGCTTCGGTCGAACTGGCCACCTGCCAACACCTCTTCATACAGCACGCGCGCCTGCTCGACGTTCTGCTGTTGCAGGTAATGCCGCGCCATCCACAGTTGCGCACGCCAACTGCCCGGCAACGCCGCTACTGTGTGAAGAGCAGCGAGATAGGCCGCCTCGCCGCCCCGCTCCTGCTGGATGCTCAGCCACCACATCACACCATTCTCTTGATTCGGGTCGGCTTCAACCGCCTGCCATAGCGTTGCCTCTGCAACTGATTGATCGCCACGCTCGGCAAACACCTTGGCCAGATTGGTCAGAATGATTCCCGACACGCCGACTTTCGCCATCCCGGCCCGCAGGGTGGCTTCAGCAGCATCAAGCTGAGCGTTGTGCATCAGCACGATGCCGTTCACCACATGACTGCGCTCGGGATTAGCGTCGATCTCGACCAGTCGTTCGGCTGCTGGCATGAGGTCAGTCGCAAATCCATCGTTCAGGCCCGAAACAATGAGGTTGTAGAGCTCGTCAGCATCACCCCAGTGCTGCTTCAGATTGGGCAGGAACACCTTCTCGCGCCACTCGGCCCGAGTGATCTTTATCTCGCGTCCGTAACTGTCGTAGGCAGTGATCAACTCGCCGTCGTGGGCTTCTGGCGACGTCGTATCAGCAGGCGCGTTATCTGTTGAAGCTTGAGGTTTCTTGCCGCTGAGAGCGGACAGAATGCATTTGAACATAAATGGAGTCGCCGCGGTTTAGGGTTAATGGGTACTGGCAGATCTAGGGAAGATCTGAAGTAG
>NZ_LJQT01000502.1:0-4381 GCF_001400515.1 Pseudomonas meliae
AAACCCGGGGCGGTTCAAGTTCGTCTATGGCGGGGCGTCGGGTACGCTCGTTGCTCTTGCTGACCATTCCTAATTTACGCAGGACGATACGTGCATTTGACATTGCATGGGGGGCGACATCATATCCCCATGCCGGCTTTGCGACGGACAGCACTGCCCCCAGATGCGATAGATCGTTGCCCACGGTCTGCGCCTGGACACCACCGCGCCCATTCCCCATTCGCCATTGTGCATGCTCAACCAGTTTTTGACTGGTCAACGCCGTATCTGACACCTCTCCCAGCCAGCTCTTGCTAATGGCCGTAAGGATTGCTCGCTTGGTCTTGCCCAGAGGACGAACCCTCTCGTACTCGTCAAGGTATCGATCAATCATCTCTTTCACGCTGACCGTCTTGCGGTTCATGCGCTCGATCGCAACAGATACGGCCAGCTCTGCCTCACGTCGTTTCATCCACACTTGAGCCGCCTGCTTGCGATCGAAGGTGTGGGTTTCCTGATAAACTGGCTGCCCGTCTCGATTGATCCGTATCTGCGCGCAGTAGGCAGTTGTGTTTTCCTCGCGCTTGCGTGGTCTGATCGTGCCCATTTTGAATTGGTGCATTTCTGATTTGAGTTGGTAAACGTACCAACAGCTCTCGGAAGACAAGCAAAAATGGCCAAAAAACACTGCATAAAAGATCAGTATTGATGAGCATCGACAAAACAGAAAGCCCAGTAAACGCTGGAGAATCAAGCCCGGCGCTGTCCCGGCGCTTTTCAGTCGCCCCGATGATGGATTGGACCGACCACCATTGTCGCTACTTCATGCGCAAGCTCTCAAAGCATGCCTTGCTGTACACCGAAATGGTCACCACCGGTGCCTTGCTGCACGGCGACCGTGAGCGGTTCTTGCGCCATGACGAGACCGAGCACCCGTTGGCGTTGCAGCTGGGCGGCAGCACGGCGGCGGACTTGGCTGCCTGTTCCCGGTTGGCTGAGGAGGCAGGCTACGACGAGGTCAATCTGAACGTCGGTTGCCCAAGCGACCGGGTGCAGAACAATATGATCGGCGCATGCTTGATGGCGCATCCGCAGTTGGTGGCTGATTGTGTGAAGGCCATGCGCGATGCGGTCGGTATCCCGGTCATGGTCAAGCACCGGATCGGCATCAACGGCCGTGACAGCTACGCCGAGTTGTCTGATTTCGTCGGCAAGGTTCATGAGGCCGGTTGCGAGAGTTTTACGGTTCACGCGCGCATCGCGATTTTGGAGGGCCTGTCGCCTAAGGAAAACCGCGATATTCCGCCGCTGCGTTATGACGTGGTCGCGCAACTGAAGTCTGACTTTCCTGATCTGGAGATTGTACTCAACGGCGGCATCAAGACGCTGGAGCAGTGTAGCGAACATTTGCAGACCTTCGACGGCGTCATGCTGGGCCGTGAGGCTTATCACAACCCATATCTGTTGGCGCATGTTGATCAGCAGTTGTTCGACAGCACTGCGCCGGTTATCAGTCGTTACGATGCGTTGGAGTCGATGCGGCCTTACATTGCGGCGCATATTGCCAGCGGTGGCAACATGCACCATGTCACTCGGCACATGCTCGGGCTTGGTTTGGGTTTCCCCGGCGCACGGCGTTTCCGTCAGTTGCTGTCGGTTGATATACACAAGGCCGAAAATCCCATGCTGTTGCTGGATCAAGCAGCGTCGTTCCTCGAGGGGCATTGAGTTAATCGGACGAACTGAACGGGTGGCTTTGGCGGGCTGATCTATGCTCAGGTCTACCGCCCACCAGATCCACCCCCACCATGTTGAATCGACGAAACTTTCTCGAGTTTTCTTCGATATCTGCTCTGTTGTTCGTATCAGGTATCCCTTCTTCCTCACAGGCTGACGAGCCGCAAAAAATGGGCGATAGCGAGCCCTTTTCGTTCGATCTTTTAGTACAGCGCGCAAAAGAGGCCGCCTCACAGCCGTACATTGTGCCGTTAACTCTTCCGGCGGAGGTACTGGCGAAACTGGACTACGACGCTCACGGCAAGATTCGTTTCAAGCCGGAGTACGCATTGTTCGCGGAGGGACCGGGGCGGTTTCCGGTCACTTTTTTCCATCCGGGGAAGTTCTTCCCCAAGCCGGTGCGGCTCTATGTCGTCGATAAGGGCGCTGCCAGGGAAATTCTCTACGATCAGGCGTATTTCGACATGCCTGAAGACAGCCCTGCGCGTCAGTTGACTCAGGGTGTTGGCTTTGCCGGGTTTCGCTTTCAGGAAAGTCGAACAGGCGATCAGAAAAAACTGGATTGGCGTAATAACGATTGGACGGCTTTTCTCGGCGCTGCGTACTTTCGTGCCATTGGCGAGCTGTATCAATATGGACTTTCCGCACGGGGTATTGCGCTGGATGTCGCCCAGCCCGAGCGTGCGGAAGAATTTCCCGACTTTACTCACTTCTGGTTTGAATCGCCGGACAGCAATACATCCGACTCGGTCGTTGTCTATGCACTGCTTTACGGGCCGAGTATCTGTGGGGCGTATCGCTTTGCCATACAGCGGGGCAAAGGGGTGGTGATGGAGGTCGAGGCCGCACTGTTCATGCGCGGCGAAGTGCAAAGGTTCGGCATCGCGCCGATCAGTTCGATGTACTGGTTCAGCGAACAGGCCAAGAAAACAGCTGCTGACTGGCGGCCCGAGGTGCATGACTCCGACGGACTGGCGATCTGGACCGGTGCAGGCGAGCGAATATGGCGACCGTTGAACAACCCGCCGAGAACCATGGCATCTGCGTTCAGTGACAATAACCCGCGAGGTTTCGGTCTGCTGCAGCGGGATCGCGAATTCAGCCATTACCTGGATGGCGTGCATTATGAACGGCGGCCGAGCCTGTGGATCGAGCCCTTGGGCGATTGGGGGAAAGGTGCCGTACAGTTGGTTGAAATTCCCACTGACGATGAGATCCACGACAATATCGTCGCCATGTGGGTGCCTGAAAAACCGGCAGGCCCCGGAACAGATTACCGGCTGCGTTATCGTCTGCACTGGCTGGCGGACGAGCCGTACCCCGGTGAGTTGGCACATTGCGTGGCGACGCGCTTCGGTAATGGTGGCCGGCCCGGACAGACGCGGCCGCAAGGCGTGCGAAAATTTGTCGTCGAATTTCAGGGCCGCACTCTGGAAAACGTGCCGTTCAATACGTTTCCGGAAGCGGTATTGTCCAGCTCAAGAGGGACTTTCTCCAATATTTTCACTGAGGCGGTGCCTGACGGTATGGCGGGGCATTGGCGGGCGCAATTCGACCTGACGGTAGAAGGTGCAGAACCGGTAGACATGCGTCTGTATCTGCGGCTGGGTGAGCAGACGTTAACCGAGAGCTGGCTGTACCAATACCATCCATCCTGACGGATGAGGCCCGATGCGGTCAGTGCTCTGGATGATAGTCCTGAGGCTCGGTGATTTTTTTGAGTACCAGATAACCCGTATTTTTAGACAGGTGAACGCGATAAAGCGGCCTGATCAGCACCGGGGGTTGAAGATGTTCACCGACTGGCGGCTCGGTATATTTATGGACATTGATGATGCCGGTTCTCGGCAGTGCTTCCGGCAGCGTCAGGCAATGAGTATTCAGTAGGTAACCCAGTACCGGTAAGAAGTTTGAGGCCGACTGCGCCGCGGGCAACCAGTTTTGCAAATAGAACCCTCGCAAATGTATACGCTCCAGCGTTCTCGACTGTGATAGCGCGTCGATGTCGTAGGCAATGCTTCGTGCAACATGCTGGCCCAGCTCTTTTTGCGCGCTCAGAACATTCCCGTAGACAAACGAAAGCGAGAGCATGCCCGCCAGTGGCAGGACGATAAACAGTCTGGGTAACAGCGTTTCCGGCGGGCAGGAACGTTCGTAAAGATAGAGCGCTGCGACAATCAGTATCGAAAAACCGGTCAGGGTTCGGGCCTCCGGGATGAAGTCTTTGAGCATCAGGGTTGTACCCGATACAAGAAATATCAGCAGTGGGGCGGTGACCAGAAATATGAAAAACACGCCCACTCTGCGCCAGAGGGGCTCGGAATATTGCAGCAGGGCTGTCGCGATGGAAATGAGTTTCACAGTGGCAACAAGGGTGATAATCGTGGCGGTCATTTCAAGTAACTCACCGTGCACGAGCAGTGCTATTTGCTGAGCCAGAAACTGTATACGGTCATCTAACTCCTGTAACGCGCCCTGATTTATATTCAGCAGATGCGTGCGGCTGCCTTTGATGAACGGTATCGCCAGGCACGCATAAATCAGAAGCCCCATTGCCAGGATGATCAGTTGGCTCAGTAGTGAAGAGAACAAGACGTTGAACGTCTTTCTCGACTCGACGCTGCGAATAAACTCAATACAGTACAGCTAAGGATTCTCCGATCAA
>NZ_LJQT01000197.1:0-7263 GCF_001400515.1 Pseudomonas meliae
CTTGATCGGAGAATCCTTTGATGCTTTCCAAACACTCCAAGCCTCCCCCAGATTCCCAACCTGTAAATACACCGCCAGTAAAGGAAAGAAACTACCCTTCAACGCCGCTGCAGCCGCCCCCTGAGTCGCATACCACCCAAACGCACCAGCACGCAGCCTGTCAATTTCGGCATTGAGCGCGTGCAGTTGCGGGTCAGTGATATCCAGTCGAACGCCAATCGCGCCGTTGTGCGGGTTACCGGTCGGGGTAATGGCTTTTTCCAGGTCTCGGCGCAGCGCGTCGCGCATGTTGCGGGTCTGCAGCAGCCGTTTGTTGGTGTATTGCCTTTCGTAAAGCAGACCTTGATGTTGATCCGCTGTCAGTGTGCGGCGGTTGATAAGTTTGGTGAGGCGGTTGCGCTCTCTGATGAGGTCGTCTTCGGTAGCAAGCAGCTGATTCAAGCGCACGAAGTTGTCGCGAAATTTTGTCACGTCGGTTTCGTTTGCAACTCTCAGGGTGACGGCTTCCTGTTGCAGCGCCACCAGCATGCCCAGTCGTTGTGCTCGATTGCTTGCCTTGCTGAAGTTATCCAGGTGTTGGCGTAGCTGCGGGCTGTTCAACTGCTTTTGCATTTCAATCAGCCAGCGCTCCAGGTGCAGGGCGACGGCCGGGATGTAACTGGCATTGACGGCTTGATGAAAGGGTAGGGCGGCGGGGGCCAGGTTCAGACTGTTGGTCCAGTGATTGCCCATGATGTGGCTGATATCAGCGACGCGCCTTTGCGCATCGGCCAGTCCGTCGCTGAAGTTGTGAATATCATCCAGCCACTTGAGCAGGCTGCCTGATTTGGCGCGCAGAAAGTCCATGTCCAGACGCCCGTAGAACACCGGCAGAATGTAGTGGGGGTTGTCGTGAAAGTAGTCGCTGACCCTGCGCAGGCTTTCGTCGGTGCGGCACAGGTCGCGGGTGCAGTTGAGCTCCATCGCCAAGGCGCTTTTCAACTGGTCGGGATGGTCTGGGTCGAAGTACCAGGCACTTCGAAAGAGCTCCCCTTGAGTGAACAGGCGCACGCGATCATGGGTGATATCGTCCAGGCGCTGCGTCCAGCGTTGAAGGTGCGAGCGCTCCTGAGTCAGATAGGCTTGCATTTCCTGGTGACGAACAAGGTCGTAAATACCTCGTGAGCCGAGGCCCACACCGTTTAGCGTGCCTTGGCTGTTCTCTTCCAGCGCTTCAATGTCGTCTTTCAGTTCTTCATGGAGTGGTTTGCCAAGTATGAGCACCATCTGTGAGTGCTTGTTTTCCATGTCGAGTCTGGCAAACCTGGTTTGCGGCCGCTCGGCGTGCGCACCCCCGCGCATGGCGGAATACTGCCCCGCTGAAGTAGTGGCTGGCACAGGCCCTTGATGGTGTTCCCGATGCCAGTCATTGCGCGCATTCAGGTAATCGTAAATGCGCGTGCGTTGTTCGGGCGTTGTGTTCTTCAGCAGTTTCGAGTCAGGGCTTGTCTGCCGGGCAGTGTTTTCGCCAACGCTCATCAGTGTGTCAATGTAGCTGGCGGTGATGTAACGCATTTCATTGTTGTTGCGCTCACGCCACTGGTTGAGCCAGCCCACTACCTCGTCCTGCTCCTGCGCAAGGTCACGCAGAATGCCGATGCTGTCGTCGAGCACCAGATACAGGTGATTCAGTTCGTAGAACGGGTTGAGTGTATTTTTCAACTCGCCGATGTGCGCCTCGCGAAACAGTGGCAGATGCTCCCAGACATAGTCCTGGCGTTCTCCTTCGGGCATCTCGGGTGTAGTGCATTGCTGTGCCGGCAACTCGGCGAGCTCGGCAAGTTGCTCTCTGACCTGCTGTTCGACGCGAAGGTGGACACCGCCTTGCTGGCAATCGGCTGCAGCCAGATTCACTTTTTGCATGAAATAGAAACGGTCTGCAGCGCTGGCCAGCACATGGGTGCATTTGGCGGCGGTCCATTGCAGTTCGGCATAGGCAACATGCAATGTTGTATCGCGGGCAAAGATCAGGGTGTGCTCGCCAATTGTGGTCTGCCTGACATCCTGAGCGACTTCCCGGTCCTGCCAGAGCAGTTTGGTCGGCACGCCGTTGTCTAGGCGATACTCATGCAGGTAACCACTGCTTTCATCAATCACATACAGATAGCCGTCACGCACCAGGCGCAAGCCGAGCGGTCGTTTCAAGTCTCTGTAACCCGAGGTATCCGGCAGGTTATGAAGCCGTTCCACGCGACCGTAACGCAGTGGCAATAGCTGGACTTTGGTGCCCATCAACGGGCAGTTGCTCGTACTGTTGCGGGCATCAATATGGCTTTTTGCTCTGGACTCCCAATAGGCTTTGTCCACAGGGGAAAGTGTCTTGCGACTCATGGCCGGGTTGCTCCGTGCGGTTCGCGACTGCGTTTCACTGCCAGCCAGTTGGCCTGTTGAATACGCCGGGATGGCGTCAATGAGGACTTTTCATTCATCAGCGCTCTGATATCGAGATGCGACTCGACTGGCTGGGTAGCCAGAAAGCAGGTGACGTTGGCGTAGTGGAAAATATCCGCTTCGCTGTTGAAGCCTGCTTCATAGGCTGTGACGGCCAGCGCATGCACATGGCTGTATCGCGACTTCAAACCCGTGGATGTGAGGTAGGCCGGAAAAAATGTGCGCAAGTGCTGGTCAAGACTGATCACGATCAGGCGAAACGCGACGTCATTCATGGCCTCCATCTGCCGGTCGTTCATCCGATACAGAACAGTTTTGTCATGACCGGCTGGCTCCCCACGGCGCTCGTGCTGGACCCAGTGTTCAGTAATGACATCTACTGCATAAACGCTGTCGATAGGGCCAAACAGCCTATTGTCGGTGTGCTCCGGATGAAGCCCGAACAGCGCGTTGGCGACAGGCGGGTCGGAAAGGTTCAAGTGGCAGGCCCTGCCTGTTGGTTTATCAACGAACACCAGCCAGCGCAGGTGATCAGCCACTGTCTTGTGGTCGGCGTCGCTGAATAGCAGCAGACCCCATTCTTCGCGCGCGCAAGTCAAAAAATTTGAAAAAGTCGGGTCGTGTGGGCCGTCGATCTGAACCAGGGCGGGCGAGTGATCCAGTAATTCGCTGAAGCGGGTTTGCAGAAAAAGCAGCGCGCAGATCGGCGCTGGATTCCACTCGAAAAGCTTTCTTCTCAACTGTGGGAGATTGATGGCGTTGAGCAGCAGATAAGCGTTTTTCGACCATGACGACCGCCAGGGCCTGATTCAAATTCAAACATGTGCGCGCTTTGATGGGGCAAGGGGCGCGGATATTCGGCGGTATGGGAAACGTTTTCAATACGCAGAAATGACTTTGGGAAAGGCCCTACAAAGATCGCCGAAATATCGCTGGCCAGACCTGATGCGCATATCGGTCAGGCATAAAAAATGCCGGTCAGTGAACTGACCGGCATTGGTTGTTACCGCAAACAGTACCTGTCAGAGCTCGTGATCAGCGTTGTCCGGGTTCAGGTCGGTGATGCCGAGCTTGCCAGCGGCCTGTTCGATAGCCCCCGTCTGTTTGACCAGCGCAGCAATGGCGTCACGCACCACTTGATTGCCTGCCGTGTTGCCGGCAGCGATCAACTGGTCGAAGTGCTCACCCTTGTTGGCGTGATCAACGATGACCTGTAGCTTGGCCTGGGTGTCGTCCAGATCGGCGCGCAAGGTGGCGTCGGTGGCAGGGTCTACCTTGGCAACCAGAGACGAAAGGCTCGGGCCGCTTACTTTGCTGCCATCGGTGCGCGTGTATTCGCCCAGGTAAACGTTGCGAATACCCTTGCCGTTGTAGAAGTGCGAGTTGTGCGTGTTGTCGCTGAAGCAGTCGTGTTCGTCTTCGCTGGAGTTGGCTTCCAGTGCGACTTTCATACGCTCGCCCGCCAGTTCACCCAGCGACAGGCTGCCCATGCCGAAGAGCATTTTGCGCAGACCGCTTTCGCCGGATTCGGCTTCCAGCGTGGCACGGTAGTTGTCGGCAACGCCGGCCTTCCAGTTGCCGGACATTTCTTCCAGATCGCTGACCAGCAGATCGGTAACGGCCTTGAGGTAGGCGCGGCGGCGGTCGTTGTGGCCGCCGNGGTCGCGCCGGCACCTTCGAGGTAGTCACTGGCTGGACGTGCGCCGGCACCAGGGCCGGTGCCGTTCAGGTCCTGGCCCCACAGCAGAAATTCAATAGCGTGGTAGCCGGTAGCAACGTTCGCTTCGGAACCGCCCAGCTCGTTCAGGCTGGCGAGTTTTTCGGAGGTGATCTCCTTCACGTCGACCTTGTCTTCGCCGACCTGAATTTCGGTGTTGGCGATGATATTGGCAGTCGCGCCCGGGTTGCCCAGCGCATGCTGGTAATCCTTGGCGACATAGTCGATCAGGCCTTCGTCCAGGGGCCAGGCGTTAACCTGTCCTTCCCAGTCGTCGATGATGGTGTTGCCGAAGCGGAAGACTTCGCTCTGCATGTAAGGCACACGCGCAGCTACCCACGCATCCCGTGCGGCTTTCAAAGTTTCATCGTTGGGTTTTGCCAGGAATGCGTCGACGGCGGTGCTCAGTTTTTTCGCACCAGCTTCGGCGTCGTCGAACACCGCAGACACCATGTTGGCGTAATTCGCGACCACAGCCTTGGCCGCCGCGTCGTCAGTCTGGGCGGCTGCGGCCGGAGCAGGGGCAGCAGGCGTCGCCGCGGGAGTCGCAGGAGCAGCGGCTGGCGTGGGTGCCGGGGCGGCAGCCTTGTCCTTGCCTTCGCCACAACCGGCGAGAGAGATAGCGATGGCCAACAGACTAGCGGTTGCCAGAGGCATACGAATCATGACGGAATCCTGCGTCGATAAAGTTGATGGCGGGGTGCGCCCAGAAAATCTGCGACATGATGCGAAAGATTTGCATTCGATGTAAAGGCAAAACGCCTTTGCGGTCGTGTTCAGGTATTCAGCAGGTTGTAACAGTCGGTTTCAAGATGGCTCGAAAGAGCACTGCCGTTCAAAGGCTGGCGGCGTTACGCTCTCTCGACTGTTTCAGGTAGGCCAGCAATTCCCGACCGGGCAGCGGCTTGCTGTACAGGTAGCCCTGGCCTTCGTGACAGCCCTGGGTGACGATATAGGCTTCCTGCTCGAGCGTCTCCACACCCTCGGCGATGACCTGCATGCCAAGGCTTTTACCCAGCTGGATAATGGCCCGCACGATGGTGGCGTCATCGTCGTCGTCAATCAGGTCCTGAACGAAACTCCGGTCGATCTTGATCTTGTCCAGCGGCAGGCTTTTCAGGTAACTCAGCGACGAGTAACCGGTACCGAAATCATCGATGGCGATCAAGGCGCCGGAGCGTCGCAGGCTCAGCAGGTGCTGGGCGGCGGTATTGATATCTTCCATCAGGCCGGTTTCGGTCACTTCCAGTTCCAGGCTGCGCGGTGGCAGGCGGTAGATCTGCAACAGGTTGTTGACCACACGCGGCAGTTCCGCGTGGTGCAGTTGCACGGTCGACAGGTTGACCGCCATGCGCAAGTCGGTGAAGCCTTGATCAAGCCATTCGCGTAACTGGCGACAGGCCTGATCAAGCACCCATTCGCCGATGGCGATGATGGTGCCATTCTGCTCGGCCAACGGGATGAATACATCTGGCGGCACCAGACCATGCTCTGGATGTTGCCAGCGGATCAAGGCTTCCACGCCAACGATGCGGTGATCGCGATAGCTGATCTGCGGCTGATAGACCAGGTACAACTGATTGCCCGGCAAGGCTTCGCGCAGATCTTTTTCGAGTTCACGACGGCGGCGCATTTCGCTGTCGACGCTGGCGATGTAGAACTGATACCGGTTACGCGAGCGGGCTTTGGCCAGCGTCATGGTCTGTTCAGCTTTTTGCAGCAGTTTCTCGGTGTTGTCGCCGTCCTCGGGAAACAGCGTTATGCCAATGGTCGCTCGTAAGCGGATCTGCTGTTCACCGACTATAAACGGGGCCTCCAGCTCATCCAGAATATTCTGCGCCAGCTCTGCTGCCTCATAGGGTTGCTCGATTTTGGCCTGCACCAGTGCAAACTGATCGCCGCCCAGTCGCGCCAGAGCGCCGAGTCGCCCGCTGTGGGCGCGTAGCCGGTCAGCCAGCGCGAGTAACAGTTGATCGCCTGCCTGATAGCTGAACTGTTCGTTGATACCTTTGAAGTCATCCAGGCCAACGCAGAGAATCGCGACCCGGTGCTGCTGACGCCCCGCATCTTCGAGAATTCTGTCCAGACCGATCTGCAACTGAAGCCGGTTGGGCAGGCCGGTCAGGAAATCGTATTGCGCCATGCGCTGCAGATTGTTCTCCGCCTCGTGGCGCAGATAAGTGTGGCGCTCGATGGAGGCCAGCAGCTGGTTGGCGGTATTGACCCAAATCCCCAGTTCGTTTTTCTCGTGGCCTTTGAGCAGTGGCAATTGGTGTTCGCTGGGGCGGTCGGGGTTGATCGCGATCAGATGTTCGATGATTTTCGACAGTGGCCTGGTCAGCAACCAGTGATAGACCAGGTACAACACCAGCCCCATTGCCAATGCACGCAATACACCAGCGATGAAGATGATTGCGGCATTGACCAGAAAGCTTTCGCCGTAATTGGCAGTGTCCAGCGTGATACGCAGGTCGCCGTAATACTCGCTGTAGGGGCTGCGACCGACCAGTTGCGTGGTGAAGCTGCGCTCCTGGCCGAGGATAAGGTCTGTCAGCCAGCGGGTTGGAGAGCTTTTCAGCGGGCGGTCTTTTTCTGCGAGCAGGCTTTCGTTGGGGTGTCCTATCGATGCCATGCGTACCGCGTCATCCTGAAACAGGCCCTCGATGACCTGCATGCCCATTTCGCGGTCCAGGCTGTAAACGGCCTGCGTGGAGGGATCGCGGAACATTCCGAGAATTCGTTCGGCATCGTTCGCCACGGCCTGACGCGTCTTGTAGGCGTCGAAAACAATTTGCGCACAGCTTAGTACGACGCCTACCAGCAGCGCCGAAAGCAGTACGACGCGCAGCAACTTTACCGAAAGGCTATTCTTGATTTCCAGCTTCAATGGCCGTTCCTTAGTTCGTGTCGGAGGACATATCGCCCCATGACCCTCGAAAAGCCAGATCCGCCCGTCGTGACGTGGTCAGAAACGGTGCGTCTGGCTGATCTTCGCGTTCCTTGCACCTACTGGCCCAAGCCACCTGAGTGTGTCGGGTGGCCAGGTGGGTAACTTGAGCAGAACACTGTAAAGAATTACGTCGTGATGCGAGTCAGCTAGGGAGACGCTGAACAAT
>NZ_LJQT01000025.1:0-21514 GCF_001400515.1 Pseudomonas meliae
GCGGAGCGTCGGCACGATAATCAGAAGCCAGACAATGCATGCGACGCGGAGCGTCGCACGATGGTGTGCTCCAGTGGGATGCGCTACAGGAAGTTGTACTGCACGCCTACGCGCAATCTCAGCTGGCGCTTGTCATCTTCGGAATCGACCTTGATGTCGCCGACTTCAAAGAACGGCACCCAGCGCTTGTCCCATTTGTATTTGAAGGCCGCATTCTGTTCGTAGTCGGTCTTGCCGTTGTCATAGCGAATGTAGTCGGCATCGAAGTAGGTGAACTGATACTCGTAAGCCCACGGGCCTTTGCTGGCGTAGTTGACCCAGACGTCGTAACGATTGATCGACTGATCGTCCATCTGGTTGTCAGGCATTTCGTGGTTGACCTTGTCCCTGTCCAGCTTGATCGAGTCGTAGCGATAGCGGCCTGACACGCTCAACTGATCGTTTACTTTGTAGCCCAGCTTGAGGCCCATTTTATAGGCCGTCGATTTCTCGATGCTTTCCAGTGCAAACGAAGGCGTCAGCAGCCATTTTTCGTCAAGCCGGTATTGATAGCTGACCGTCAATTCGTGGCCGTTGCCGACGGTGTTGTCGAACGCCACGTCCTGGCGGTCGCCTGCGGTCTTGTATTTGAGTTCACCTTCGAAGCCCCAGCCGCTGTCCAGCCGGCTGCCGAATTTGACCTGGTCGGCATGCATGCGCGTGCTTTCTGCATATTGGTGACGGTAGTTGATGTACGCGCTATCGGCATACGCCCAGGCGCCGGGGAACAGAGCAGTCAGAGAGATCAGTGCGAGTGGTTTTTTCATTTTTTTATTCTTGTTTGATGGCTGTTTTGGGTGTGTTGAGGCAAATCGCAGGCAGCCGGATCCCTTGGCCGAGAGGGCCGGGGATCACAGTGTCGGCAGGGTTACGGGTTCAGCGCTCGTGAGCCCGGCGGCGGCTCATCCCGTCGGGCGCAGGTCCATGTCGCGGCTGGCCTGAATCAGCAGTCGCGAATACTCGTGCCAAGCCTGGTTGTTGATCAACTGGCTGCTGTCGAGGGTTTCCAGCACCTGGCCTTGCTGCATGACCGCAACCCGGTCACACAAGTGCGCCACTACACCGAGGTCGTGGGTCACCATGAGGTAGGTCAGGCCTTGCTGATGACGCAAGTCGGCCAGCAGGTTGAGAATTTCTGCCTGCACCGAAACGTCCAGTGCCGAGGTAGGTTCGTCGAGCAGCAGCACGCGTGGTTCAAGAATCAGCGCCCTTGCAATAGCGACGCGCTGGCGCTGGCCGCCGGACAGCTGATGCGGGTAACGGAAGCGAAAGCTCTCGTTGAGACCGACCTTGTTCAGCACTTCACAGACGCGACGGTCACGTTCACCGATCCGGTGGATGCTCAAGGGCTCTTTGAGCGCTGCGTCAATGGTATGGCGCGGATGCAGCGAGGCATAGGGGTCCTGAAAGACCATCTGCACGGTGCGGTAGTGACTGGCATCGAGCTTGCGCTGCACGGTCTGGCCGGCCACGCTCAGTGCGCCGCTCCAGTGATGATATTGTCCTGCCAGGCAGCGCAGCACGGTGGTCTTGCCCGAGCCGGATTCGCCGACCAGGCCGAACGACTGGCCTTGCTCGACCTGCAGGTTGACGTCACGCAGCACCTGATTCAGCGCTGGGCCAGTGCCGAAGCTCAGGTTCAGTGAATCGACTGTGATCATTGCCATGGGAGCATTCTCAGTGAGTGAGCCAAAGGGGATCGCGTTGCAGAACCGGCAGGCTGACACGCGGATGATCCAGGCTGGGCAGGGCGGCCAACAGGCCTTGCGTGTAGGGATGACGCGCCTGATCCAGCTCGCTGGCGTTCAGCGATTCCACGACCCGCCCGGCGTACATCACCAGCACCCGGTCGCAAAAGTGACGGACCATATTCAGGTCGTGGCTGATGAAGATCAGGCCCAGATCGCGCTCGCTGACCAGCTCTTCCAGCACGTTGAGCACCTGACGGCGCACCGACACGTCCAGTGCGGAAGTCGGCTCGTCGGCGATGATCACTTGCGGGTCGGTGATCACCATCATCGCGATCATGATCCGCTGGCCCATACCGCCCGAAACTTCATGGGGATACAGTTCGTAGACTCGCGCCGGTTCGCGGATGTGCACCTTGGCCAGCATGTCCAGCGTGCGTTCGCGGGCTTCCTTTTTCGAAACCCTGTGATGCGTCAGATAGGCCTCAGCGATCTGTTCGCCTACCTTGATCACCGGGTTCAGCGAGTATTTCGGGTCCTGCATGATCATCGACATGCGCCGCCCGCGAATGCTCTGCATCTGTTTTTCGCTGCATTCAAGCAAGTCGATATCGCCGAAACGCAGGGTTTTTGCCGTCACCCTGGCTGTTGCCGGATGCAGACGCAATAGGCTGCGACCGACCGTGGACTTGCCTGATCCCGATTCGCCAACAATCGCCAGCTTTTCCCGGCCAAGGCTGAATGACACGTCGCGAACGGCTGCCGTGACCTTGCCCGCATGACTGAACTCGACGCGTAAATCTTCTACTGCAAGCTTTATCTGTGGCATGGCTGTGTGTGACATGGTATTAGCCCCTTTTATTATTGTTCGATGCGTGTCATTCGCTGCGTGGGTCAAGTACATCGCGTAATCCGTCGCCCAACAGGTTGAACGCCAGACTGACCAGCATGATGGTGGCGCCGGGTGCCGCCACCAGCCACCAGCTTTCCAGCATGTAACGACGGCCGCTGGAGATCATCGCACCCCATTCCGGCAACGGCGCCTGTGCGCCGAGGCCGAGAAAGCCCAGTGCAGCAGCGGTGAGAATGATGCTGGCCATGTTCATGGTCAGGCGGATGATCACCGAAGACAGGCACATCGGAATGATGTGACGGCCGATCACGCGCACTGCCGAGGCACCTTGTAGCTTCACCGCGACAACGAAGTCGGCGTTGCGCAGCGACAGGGTTTCGGCCCGCGCCAGGCGGGCGATCGGTGGCCAGGCCGTCAGGGCGATGGCGATGACTGCGTGTTCCAGGCCAGGGCCCAGGGCGGCGATGAAGGCCAGTGCCAGCACCAGGCTGGGGAACGAGATGAAGATGTCGGTGATGCGCATGAACAGGCTGTCGACCCAGCCGCCGAAATAACCGGACACAGTGCCGATCAGCAGGCCGATCGGGCCGACGATCACCGTCACCAGCATCACGATGTACAGCGTGATGCGCGAGCCGTAGACCAATCGGCTGAACACGTCGCGGCCGTATTCATCGGTGCCGAACCAGTTCTGTGCACCGGGCATGCGCAGCGCGGCCGACAGGTCCTGAGCCAGCGGGTCATGAGTTGCGATCCATGGCGCGAACAGCGCGACGATCATCAGCGTGCCGATGACGATCAGCCCCGCCAGCGTCATCGGGTTGCGCAACAGAAAACGCATCAGGCGCGCACTGCTGGCGGCCAATGCTGCGAGGCTGGAGGTTGGCGCCTGAACCATGGGCGTGGCGCTGCTTGCAATGGAAGTCGTCATCAGCGGGTTCTCGGGTCGAAGACTTTATAAAGGGCGTCACTGATCTGATTGAGGATCACGAAGATCAACCCGATCAGCAGGACGCAGGCCATCACGGCATTCATGTCGCCCAGCAGCAGGCTGCTGGTCAGGTACTGGCCAAAACCGGGCCAGGCGAACACAGTTTCTATGAGCACCGCGCCCTCCAGCAGGCCGCCGTAGGCAAGGGCGACGATGGTCAGCAGTTGCACGCGGATGTTGCGGAACGCATGGCCCCAGACGATGCGTCGCTGCGACAGGCCCTTGACCCGGGCGGTGATGATGTATTCCTGCGAGAGCTGTTCGAGCATGAAGCTGCGGGTCATGCGGCTGATATACGCCACCGAATTGAAACTGAGGATTACCGCAGGCAGGAGGATGTGGCGCAGTGCGCTGCGAGAGGCCTCCCAGTCGCCGGACAGCGCGGTATCGATCAGCAACAGACCGGTGCGGGTTTCGATCAGGCCGTCATAGGCCAGACCGATGCGTCCAACCCCTCCGGCCCAGCCCAGCCAGGCGTAGAACACCAGAAAAGCCATCATGCCCAGCCAGAAGATCGGTGTGGAATAGCCAAACAGGGTAATGACCCGGGCAATATGGTCGCCGCTGCGGCCCTGATGGGTGGCGGCATACACCCCCAATGGCCAGCTCCAGCGTGGCCGGGAAGACCCGCGCGATGTCGTCTATCACCGGGTGGCCGGTCAGCAGGGCTTTGCCCAGATCACCGTGCAGCAGGTCACTGAGGTACATGACGAACTGGGTGGTCAGCGGCTTGTCCAGGCCCAGTTCCTGATACGCCTGAGCGTAGGCGGTCGCATCTGCGTCAGGGCCAACGATGGCCAGTACCGGGTCCAGCGGCATGACCCGGCCAATGAAGAAAGTGAGCAACAACAGGCCGAACAGGGTCGCCGCCACTGATCCGCTGCGACGGGTGCCGTGGGCAACCCGACTGCTCCAAATTGAAATCGATGCACTCGACATGGTTATTCCTGCCTTGGCTTGAGCGATTGAACGCATGGGCTCAGCGTTGCTTGTAGACGTCACGCAGGCGCGTGGTCGCGGCGCTGTGACCCAGGTAATCCCGGACGTCAGCGTGAATGACCACTTCATCGGTCATCTGCGAAATCGGCATGATCGGCCCGGCTTTCTGGTCATACAGGGTCTGGATGCGTTGGTAGTCGGCCAGTTGCTTGCTGGCGTCACGCTCGCGTTCGGCCTGCTCGATCAGCTGGTTGATCTCGGCGTTGTAGAACGAGGTACGCCAGCCCTGAAAGTTGCTCAACCTGGCTTCTTCGCGGTTGTCCGGGTTGTAAATGAGCGCTCGCAGGCTGGAGTGCGGATGGCGCTCGGCACCACCACCGCCACGCCCGACCAGAATGTCGAAGCGCCGGTCGCGCATTGCGCCGTAGATCTGATTGCCGGTGCCGGTAATGATCGACGCCTGAATACCTGCCTGGGCGAGGGTCGATTGCAGGCTGGTGGCGATGTTGATGAAGGGCGAATCGGTCAGCGAACGAATGGTGATCTTGAAGCCATTCGGGTGCCCGGCTTCGGCGAGCAGGCGCCTGGCCTCGGCGACGTTGAGTGCATAGCCCGGATCATCCAGTCTGGCCGCCAGCCCCAGTTGCAGCGGGCGCTGGTTGATCAGCCCGTAATGCGGCATGACCACGGAGTTGATGCCTTGATAGTCGATCAGCGCACGAATTGCCTGGCGCACCCGGATATCCTGAAACAGTGGCTGCTCCATGCTCAGTGCGATGTAGTACAGAGTGCCGCGCGGGATGGTCTGTACATTGACGTCTTTCGAGCGGGTCAGTGCCTTTATATCGGTGGCCGCCATACCGCGCGCCACGTCCAGGTCTCCGCGCTCCACCATCAGGCGCAGCGCCTGGGATTCGGTCATGTTGCGCATGATCACCCGGCGCAGTCTGGCCGGGCCGCGCCAGTATTGCTCGAAGCGGCTCATCAGAATCACGTCGTTGGCACGCCAGATGTCCAGCTTGAATGCGCCGGAGCCCGCTGTGTTGGTGGTCAGCCAGGCGGCACCTAGATCGTCCCCCTTGGCATGTTGCAACGCGGTCAGCCGATCAATGACGAAGGCGCTGGGCGAGGTTGCCAGCGTGTTGAGCACCAGCATGGGGTCGGTGGCTTTGGGCAGGTCAAGCACGAAGGTCGATGGTCCTTCGGCGCGCATCAGTTTGCTGACGTTGTCAGCGGTGTAACCGTAGGCTTTCCAGGTGGAAGCCAGGGCCTTGTTGAGTGTGACCACACGTTGCAGCGACCAGGCAACGTCCTGGGCAGTAAGCGGGTTGCCGGAGTGAAATGTCACGCCCGGGCGTAGGTGGAAGGTAAGGCGCATGCGGTCGGGGCTGATTTCCCAGCGCTCGGCCAGTGCCGGAATCAGCTGGTCGGGGCGGGCAGCGTCCTGTTCCAGCAGCATGTCATAGACATTGGCGTTGACCTCGGACACCTCAAGGCCGGTGGCACCTGCCGGGTCCAGGGACAGCAGGTTGATCATGCTCATGCCGACCACCAGTTGATCGACCGGTGTTTCACCGCGCGCCAGAGCGGGCGGGGTGTGCACGAGTGTCGCCGTCAGGGCGAGGCATAGCAGCCAGGGCAGGCGCTTGAGCCAGAGCTTCATGGGGGCAGTCCTTTTTTATATTTATAAGACGCTGTGTCGAGATGTCGAGCGAAGGGCGCTCGGCGTGCCCTTCGCAATGCTGCCAGTCAGTAACGTTGTTCGGTGTGTGTCTCGATATAGCTGAAGTTGATGTCTTCGCCCAGTCCCGGTTGCCCGGAAAGGTGCACGAAACCGTCGCTGTCCATTGGGTCGACCAGCGTATTGAGGTAGGCCGGTACATCGTCGTATTCAAGAAACGGGTGCAGCAGGCCGCGTTCGTACCAGCGGCAGTTGCTGATCGCGCCGACCACGGCGAGGTTGGCAGCGCCGTTGCCGTGGACTTCGCAGTCCATGCCGAACGACTCGGCCAGATGCGCGACTTTCAGGCACGGCCCGATGCCGCCGACGCCAGCCACGCCAGCGCGGAGGATGTCGCAGGCCTTGTTGGTCACCCAGCTGGCGCGGCTGTGGTACTTGCCGGCAATGCTTTCCGGGCCAAGCACCGGAATGTCCAGGTTGGCCGCCAGCCAGGCATAGGATTCGGCAGAGTCTTCCATCATCGGCTCTTCGAACCAGGCGAAGTCGAGCTTTTGCAGTTCACGCCCGATGTATAGCGCGTCGGTGCGGCTGTACCAGTGATACCCGTCGAGCATCAGGGCAATGTCCGGGCCTACCGCTTCCCGCACCGCGGCGCAGGCTTGCACATCCATGCGCGGGTCGGGGGCGAACGAGATCGGCGGCATCCAGGTGTGCAGTTTGATGCCTTTGTAGCCGCGCTTTACCAGCTTTTCGGCAAACTGACCGTATTCGTCCGGGGTGGACAGGCCGCCGGGCAAGTCGTCACCGCACATGGTCGAGCCGTAGGCCAGTACCTTGTCACGATAGCCGCCCAACAGTTTGTGCACGGGCAGTTTCAAGGCGCGTCCGGCAAGGTCCCACAGCGCCTGCTCTACCAGTGCCAGTGCACGGTCGGTGAACTGGCTGGCGCTGCCGCGTTGCCAGTGAGCCAGTTCCTGCCAGATTTTTTCACGATTCATCGGGTTCTGGCCGATCAGCACCTTTTTCACGAATGACTCGATGATGTGCGGGCGGATCAGTTCGGGCGGGCCAAAGGAAAATCCTTCGCTGCCCTCGTCGCAGGCGATACGCAGCATGGCCATTCTGACCGGTTTTTCTTCGCCTGGATGGGCATGACCTGCGCTGTCTACAGCGCGGCGTGAAGGGAAGGAAAAAACGTCGACACTGACCGAGGTGATTTTCATGAGGACCTTCATGGATATTGTTGTTATCAGGTTATTAGTATGTCGTCATACAACATTGGGGTGATTATTTGCAGTCTTGTAGGACGATGTCAATAGTCGTATGACGACTATTTCCTGTATTGATGGGCGTTATAGGCGGTTATGAGCGAATCGCGGTGAGTGGCGTGGGGTGTTTGAGCGGGATGACAGCGTTTAAGTCATTATACCTTTGGCCTCTGAATAGCATTAAGTGCTGCACGCAACCTGCCGTCGCGCCAGGAACGCCCCGTGCAGGGCAGGGCGGCGCGCTGAATTTTCCGCAAAACGCTTAAATTATCTTCATGTTCAAGTCAGAAAAGCCGCAAAGCCCCGTTTTCAGGGCTTTCGTAAAAAACATGGCGCTGGGCCACAACATGTTTTTCACATCCTCTTCACTGCGTCAGCACGATGCTGAACCTATCTTGCCTGCACGGGAGCAGTGAAGACATCAGGCACCTCCCGAGTCAACACCACACATAGGTTCATGGCAGGAGTGGTCACTTGGCTGACACGACAATAAACAAGAATGTGCTTGCCGATTCGGGCATTCAGCAGCGCCACAAAGTGCATCAGCACATCGTCTCGATAACGGTGACTGTCGTATTACTGGCGATCTGCGCCTGGTTTTATACGGCGTTCTCAAGCGTGCATGTAGTGGATCTGGGCGTTGGCAGCAACCTGAAGGTTTCCGGTCTTCGCGAGCATTGGCGGCAAGGTGATGTGGTGGTGATGGTTCGGCACGCCGAACGCTGCGACCGCTCTAGCAACCCCTGCATGAGCGATGCTGACGGCATTACCTCCAACGGGCGGGATGCGGCACTGGCCGTGGGCGCCGGTTTGCAGAAAATTGGCATGGACCATGTGCGCATGATCGCCAGCCCCAAGACCCGCACTCAGCAGACTGCACAACTTCTGGCAGGCCATTCCGTGGCCGCTCAGGACTGGATCAACGACTGTGACGGCGGTTTCATGAAGGTCGTGGAAAACCACAAGGTCAGTGGCGAAAATCTGGTGCTGGTGACGCACAGTGGCTGTATCGACCAGTTCGAACGCAAGGTCGGCGTGATCGGTGGCGAGCGTTCAAGTGAATACGCTCAGGCATTTTTCGTGCAGATGGATGGTACCCACCGTCCTAAAATTCTCGGCTCCCTGACCTCCGGGCAATGGGCAAACCTCAACAGCGAGCAATTCAATTGATGACATCTTCCAGCCCCAGGCTGCGGTTTTACGCCGTCAATCTGGGTGTGCCCGTGTTTTTCGCTCTACTGGTCTTCGTGACATTCGACCTGACCAGTATTGACCGACAGTTGAGTGACCTGTTTTTTGATTCGGCAGCCGGAGTATTTCCCATCGGGCAGATGCATCTGTTCGAGACCATCACGCACAAGTGGGCGCGAATAATCCCGGACTGGACCGGAGAGTTGGCGATCATCGGTGCGATGCTGTCGTTCGTCTGGCCTTTACTGGAAAAAAAGGCCGGTTCGCGCTTCATGAGGCGCCTGTCGGGTTCCCGGACAGAGGCGCTTCTGCGCTTTACGCGCAGGCATCGGCTGGACTTCTTTTTCGTGATCGTTGCCTTTGCGCTAAGCACCGGCATGATCCATTACCTGAAAAGCCACACTAGTGTGTACTGTCCCGTTGAAACCACCTTGTACGGTGGCAGCGAGGCGCACATCGAGTGGTTCCGAAACTTCAATTTTCTGCATGAAGCCGGTGCCGGGCGTTGCTGGCCGGGCGGTCATGCGTCAAGCGCATTCAGTCTGCTGGCCTTGTACTTTGTGGCTCGGCGCTACTGCTGGCATCATTCCAACATCCTGCTGGCGGGCATTCTCGTACTTGGCATGATCTACGGCACTACGCGGGTGCTGCAAGGCTGGCACTTTATGTCGCACACGTTCTGGGCGGGTATCGTGGTGTGGCTGAGCACGCTGCTGGTCGCACTGTGCTTTTATGGACGATCCAGGTTGCAACAGCCAATTCGTAACGCAGCGGTTTCCGGTCGGCGTGATGAATTTTTTACTCAACCTGCCGATTCAATGGCAACAGGGTCCCGCTCGGCCGGGTAGAAAACAAGAAGGCGCTGCAATGAACATTCTGGTTATTGAAGACCACCGTGACATTCACGATAACCTGCTGGAATTCTTCGAACTCAGGGGGCACGCGGTAGAATGTGCGCTGGACGGCCATAGCGGGCTGCACCTGGCGGCCTCGAAGCGCTTCGACGCGATCATCCTCGACATCATGTTGCCGGGCATTGACGGCAACCAGATTTGCCGCAGTCTGCGCCAGTATTCGAAGTCCGAAGTCGCCATTGTGATGCTCAGTGCGCGGGATGAGCTGGATGACCGTCTTACCGGCTTCAAGGTGGGTGCCGATGATTACATCACCAAACCGTTTGCAATGTCCGAGGTGCTCGCCCGGGTCGAAGCGGTGGTGGGCCGACGCCAGCGCAAGGATAACCGGGTGATGGTGGTCGCTGACCTGCACTTCGATCTGGATACCCTTGAGATAACCCGCAACGGTGTGCCTTTGAAGCTCAACCCGACCAACATGAAGCTGTTGGAATTGTTGATGCGCAAAAGTCCCCATATCGTGAAGCGATCCGAGCTGGAAGAAGTGCTTTGGGGGCGTGATGCCCCGAAGCAACATTCATATCCTTAGGCGGGTGCTGGACGGCGACCACGAGACGCCGTTGCTGCATACCGCTCATGGCCTGGGTTACAAGTTGTGTGTACAGCGCTGAAGCCTGCTCAGTCGAAATTGAACAGGCGCTGGATCAAGGTCGGTGTACTGCCGGTCCAGCGTTTGAACGAGCGGCGGAAGTTGGCCGGATCGTTGAAGTTCAGGTAGTCCGCCACAGCCTCGTTGCTCAGCCCCTTGATCTGATACAGGTACAGCGCGAGATGCTTGCGCGCCAGGTCGTGCTGGGCCTGAAAGCTGGTGCCGTGTTTGTGTAGCTTGCGCTTCAGCGTAGCCGGGCTCATGGCGAAGGCATTTGCAACCTGTTCCAGGCTGGTAGCCTGGCGCACGTTGTCACGCAGGTGCTGGTGTAACTGGTCCAGCAGGCTGAATGGCATACCCAGCGCAGCGAGTTGCCCGGCGGCTTCCTGTTGTGCGACCTGCACGGCGATGGGTGATGCGCCTGGCCACGCGCGGGTGAGGTAATGCCGGGGCAGGCGCATCATGTCCAGCGGGCGGCGAAATGCCGTGTTCTCGCCCAGATGCACCCAGTATTGTTCGATGTAGCGCGGTTCCTCGTGACAGAAACTGCATTCCCACGGCAGCCGTTCCCCGCTGAGCAACTGACTCATCGCGACCAGTGCAGTCATACCGGCCTCCAGCAGGAAGCGTTGCTGTTCGCCAGCGCCGCAACTGTCCAGCCAGTAAAGGTAGGCAAAATGCTCATCCAGCTCCAGACGCGGCGTCAGCAGCGGGCTGAGCAGCGCATACTGGTGGATCAGGATTTCCAGCGCCTGATGCAGGTTTTGCGCATGACGCAGCGCATGGCTTGCGGCGCCGTAATGGCCGGGAAACAGTCGCTGGCCGAACAGGAAACTGGTGTCGTCGGCTTCCATCTGGCGTTGCGCGTTACCGATCAGAACGAAGAATTGCTGCGCACTGAGCCGCGTCTTGCCCGCAACGATGTCTTCGTAGAACAGGCCTGTGCCTTTGAGCAGGCGATGGCTGTCGATCCCGCGCGACAAGGCCAGATCAATCAGCGTAGCCGGCTGGTAATGGCCGGGGATGAAGCGGCTGTCGGCTTCGTACCAGTCACTTTTGAGAGTCACGGCAGTCGCTCAGGCAGTACGGGTCAGGGGACGTCGGGCGCGGGCCAGCGACAGGTTGAGGCGACGCAGCAGGTTGTCCGGCGTTTCATTGAGGGCCATGACCACCGCCACGCTGGCCGACAGTTGAATGCGTTCACCTTGTCGCCGAGTCTTGTGCGCCAGGCTGGCAACCGCCTGTTGCAGCTCCAGCGCCAGCAGTTTCGCCTGACTCTCTCCGGTATTGGGCAACAACACCACAAACCGGTCGCCCGCCAGACGGCAGAGCAGGTCCTGGCGGCGCAAATTGAGTACCAGCAGATGGCTGAGCGCCGATAGAACCTCATCGCCCTCGGCATGACCGAATGCGTTATTGATCGCGCTGAAGTCATCCACATCCAGTACCAGCAGCGACAACGGTTGCTGCTGGCAGAGGCTTTCTTCAAGGCTGACGACCAGTTGGCGTTTCAGATAGTCGGCGCTGCCCAGCGGTGTGAGCTTGTCGTAAAGCCGATGCTCACGAAAGCCACGCTCGCGCTTTTCCATCTGCGCGCTGATCGCCAGTTGCTCGCGATGCCAGTGATAGATACCGAGGGTCAGCAGGATAAGGCCGATTGGCATCGGTCCGGATTCCAGCCAGTGACCCCACTGGATGTGGCTGGGCAGGCGAATGAACTCGTCCAGCGCGTCGATCCACCAGGAAAAGAACACACAGCTGAGGCCTGTCGACAGGTAATTGGTGACCCGACCGGCTGGTCGGCTCTTGAACACCAGAAACAGCCAGACCAGCGACAGCAGCGCGGAGCCGCCTTCGCCGACGATGTCCAGCCATTGCCATTCGCTGACCTGTTTGACGTTGCCAAATGCCAGAAAGGCCAGCAGGCCCAGGTTGGAAGCGACCATCAGCGCAGCGAGTTTCCAGCGATGGGGTTGGATGATCCTGAACATGAAAAGACGGCTCCCGAGCTGCTGGTTATCGGCCAGCAGAACAGATGTACATGACACTTCGGTGACGGGTAACGCGGACCGCGAAAGGTCGAATCAGCTCACGTGTGTTGCAGGTTTTTTCTACGCGCCTGACCGCCACCCGGCTGGTTCGCCTGCCAAACGTATGCGGTTCGTGACGCTTTGCGTCACAAGTCTCCGGAGCAGCACAATGTCATGCTGCGTCTGCAGGAGGTCGCCATACGTGCTTCTCGATCACGGTGGCACTGGCGACGCGGAGCGTCACGAACTCCATTCCAACGCGGAGCGTTGGAACGAGAGTCATACGCACATCGGCTTTTGATTCCGGCCAGCCCCGCCTGAAAGTCAAATCAGCTCATTTGCCTGCCAAATCACCCTCAAACCCGCTGTTTCCAGCCCCTGCGCCCGTTACCTGTCACAGAACCGTCACTGCGCGGCTCTAGCTTGCGCCTCCAGTTGCCGGGTCATTTGCCTGGCCTGTCGGGATTATGGGGGAGGACTTAACATGCACAGGCGTCGCAGCAGGGCTCAACTGGTCGGCTTCACACTCAGCGCGCTGGCATTTGTCATTGCCAGCGAACGTTTACAGGCGGCCGAAGCCGATACCACCGAGCACGTGCAAGTGGTCGGGCAGGCGGCGAGTATCGACAACGCGCTCAAGGAGCAACGCAGCTCCGACAGCATCAAGAGCGTGGTGCATGCCGACGGTGTTGTGCAGCTACCGGACCAGAACGTCGCCGAAGCAGTGCAACGCATGCCGGGCGTCAGCGTCGAGCGCGATCAGGGCGAGGGGCGCTTTGTCACCGTCAGGGGACTGGCGCCTGACCTCAACAGCGTGACCATCAACGGCACGCTGGTGCCTGCCCCGGAAAGTGGCCGACGCGCCGTAGCGCTGGATGTGCTGCCTGCCGAACTGGTGCAGTCACTGTCAGTGATCAAAACCCTGACCCCGGACATGGACGCCAACTCGCTGGGCGGTACAGTCGATGTCGAAAGCCTCTCTGCCTTCGACCACAAAGGCCTGTTCTACACCGGCAGCAGCGAAGCCAGCTACGACAAGAACACCCACCAGACCAGCCCCAAGTTTTCTGGCGCGGCGAGCAATCGTTTCAGCCTTGGCGACGGCATCGACAACTTCGGTGTGGCGGCAGCACTGAGCTGGCAGAAGCGTGATTTCGGCTCCGACAACGTCGAGACCGGCGGAGACTGGGACGGCTCGCGACTGCAATCGTTTGAACAACGCGACTACGACATCAGCCGCGAGCGCACCGGGGGTGGTCTTAACTTCGATTACAAACCCGATGACCTCAGCAAATACTACCTGCGCACCCTGTACAGCCGTTTCAAGGATGATGAGGTGCGCACCACCAACGGTTTCGAATTTGCCAATGCCCAGAGCGCAGGGCAGACCGGCGATGCCGAGGGCACGCGCAAGCTCAAGGCGCGCACCGAAACTCAGGAAATCCAGTCCTACGTGTTCGGTGGCGAACGTATGGTCGGCCTGTGGACGCTCAGCGGCCAGGCCGGTTACAGCGAGTCCAGTGAAGACAGCCCTAGCCATATTGCCGGGGCCACATTCGTGGGCAACGATGATTTTGCCGACACCGGTTTCTACGACCGCGACAAGCCAAGGCCCATCGTCGATCCCTCGTTCTACGACAATTCGAACTTTACTCTGGACAAGGTCGACCGGGAAAAGCAGTACACCAAAGACACCGAGAAGAACGTGCGCCTCGACCTGGCCCGCGATTACGACTTCAAGGGCTATGCCTCGCAGTTCAAGTTTGGCGGCAAGGTCAGCCGACGCGACAAAAGCAACGATCTGGAAGTCTGGAAATACGACGATTTCGATGATCAGGGTTTCAGCGATCAGCAACTCAACCTGACACAGTTCCAGAAAGGCACCATCGACTATCGACTGGGCAATTTCGGCAGCGGTATCAGTCCCACTGCGGTCAAGGGCCTGATCGGCGGCCTGAACGCCGCCGACGCCTACGACGCGTCGGAAAGCCGGGCCAATGACTTCAAGATCAACGAAGACATCAATGCCGGTTACTTCATGAATACGCTGGATGTCGATAAATGGCGCTTCATCGCCGGTCTGCGTTACGAGGGCACGGAGATGGACGCCAAAGGAACTGGCGTGCGCGATGGGACATTCGAGTCCAGTACCACCAACCGCCGCTATCACCACTGGTTACCAGGTCTGCATGCCCGTTATCAGATCGACAAGAGCACCCAGTTGCGCGCCGCCTGGACCAAAACCGTGGTGCGCCCGACGTTCGGGCAACTGGCGCCGGGCTTTGTAATCGACGATGACGAAGCCTCTTTCGGTAACCCGAATCTGAAGCCGCTGGAGTCGAGCAACCTTGACCTGGGCATCGAACACTTCATGGGCCGAGCGGGGACGGTGTCGGCGTTCGTGTTCTACAAGGACATCCAGAATTTCGTCTACAACACCGACCTGGCGGGCACCGGGCAGTGGACGAACTTCTCCGAAGCCAACACCTACGCCAACGGCGACAAGGCCAAGCTCTATGGCCTGGAACTGGCCTATTCGCAAAAGCTCGACTGGCTGCCATCGCCATGGAACGGTCTGCTGCTGGGCGCCAACGCCACGTTGAGCCGTTCCGACGCGAGCATCAACGGTTTCGACCAGAGCACCGGCACCAACCGCAAGCGCGACATCGACCTGCCCAGCCAGTCGAAAACCGTCGGTAACGTCATGCTCGGCTGGGAGAACGACAAGCTGAGTCTGCGTCTGTCCGCCAACTACAAATCGGCCTATCTCTACGAGTTGGCGTCGATCGGCGACAAGGACCACGACCAGTACGTGGATGCGCAGACTTTCGTCGATTTCAGCGCCCGCTATTCACTGACCAAGAACCTCAAGGTCAGCTTCGAGGCGCAGAACCTCACCGATCAGCCGTATTTCGTCTACAGCGGTCATCGCGCCTACAACGGCCAGTACGAAGAATACGGCCCGACCTACAAAGTCGGCCTGACCTTCACTCACTTCTGATCGACCTGACGCGCTCATTCAAAGGATTCAACCGTTCATGATCATTTCGTTATCACCCAAGCCAGCGTGCCTGGCGCTACTGCTTTGTCTTGCGGCCGAAGCTGCGCACGCTTCGCCGCCGATGGACCTGAACCTGACACGCTGGGCTGAAAATGCTTCGTTCAAGGCTCAATCGGCGAGCTTTCTGCCGGGCAGTGACGGCACCCGCCGCCTGGCCGCGAGCGTCAAGGCCGGTCTGTTGCTGCTGGATGAGCAGGGCCGCGAGCTGGCGAAAATGCCGGGGTCGTTCCAAGGGCTCGACAGCCGTACTACAGGCTCAAGTGTGCTCATTGCAACGCTGGATAATGCCCGCCAGCAGGCCATGCTGACCCAGCTCGATCCGACCGGAGCACACTGGTCAAAGCCGGTTTATCTGCCCGCACGCGATTATTCAGTGGCCGGTCTGTGCCTGTACCGCGATGACGCCAGCAACCTGTTTGTGTTTCTGGTGGGCGAGGAGGGCAAGGGCGAACAATGGCTGATTGGCGCAGATAATCGACTGAACGACGAGCCACGCCTGGTGCGCAACCTGCCGCTACCACCCAAAGCCGAGTTTTGTCAGGTCGATGACGCTGCGCACAGGTTGTTCGTCAATGAACAAAACATCGGTTGGTGGGCTTATTCGGCGCACCCCGAGGCTGAGGTCGCGCGTCAGCCTGTGGCTCTGCGCGAACCGTTTGGCGATTTGAAACAGGCGGCGGGGGCAATGGCCATTGTTCCGGGCGGTTTGCTGGCGCTGGACCCGAAAGGCAAGGCATTGCATCTCTATCAGCAGCAGGATTCGCTGGAGAGCTGGACGCCGGTGGCCGATCTGTCGCTGATGAGCCTGAAAAAGCCGGAAGGGCTTTCTGTGCGTGAGAGCAAGAACAGCTTGCAGGTGTTGGTTAACGACAATGACGGCGAGCGCCTGTATCAGGGGGAACTGAGCTGGTCGCCCAAACCGGTGAATAACGCCAAGCCGTTGCCGACTGTCATGGCGGCGAGTCAGAGCCAGCCGGTCGGGCGTCAGGGTGACGCCGCCGACGACCCGGCCATTTGGGTCCACCCGAAAAATCCGGCGCTCAGTCGCGTGTTGGGCACCAACAAAAAGCAGGGCCTGCTGGCTTATGACCTGACTGGCAAGCAGCTGCAGGAATTACCGGTAGGCCGCCTGAACAACGTCGATCTACGCCCAGGCTTCATGCTCGGCAAGAAGACTGTCGACCTGGCGGTAGCCAGTAACCGGGATCACAACAGCCTGAGCCTGTTCAGCATCGACCGGACCAGCGGCGTCATTCGTGAAGCGGGAGAGATCCCCACACCATTGGCGGAAATCTATGGCGTCTGCCTGTTCAAACCTGCCAGTGGCGAGCTGTACGCCTTCGCCAACGGTAAAGACGGCAGCTTTCTCCAGTATCGGCTCAGCGCGTCCGACGGTAAGGCAAAAGGCGAGCTGGTACGCCGCTTCAAGGTCGACACCCAGCCGGAAGGCTGCGTGGCCGATGACCAGCGTCAACGCCTGTTTCTCGGTGAAGAGGACGTTGGCGTCTGGGAAGTCGATGCGCGGGCGGATCAGCCTGCGACGCTTTCCAGTGTGATCAAGGTGGGCGAGGCGGTGCATGCCGATGTCGAGGGGCTGGCGCTGTATCAGAGTGACAAGCACGACTATCTGGTGATCTCCAGTCAGGGCAACGACAGCTACGTGGTGGTCGATGCCGAGCCGCCTTACGCACTGCGCGGCGCTTTTCGGGTCGGTCTCAACGCGAACGCGGGGATTGACGGTACCTCGGAAACCGACGGCATCGAAGTGACCTCCATGAACCTCGGCGCTCCCTGGAGCAAAGGCATGCTGGTGGTGCAGGACGGGCGCAAACGCATGCCCGAGCAGGCGCAGAACTTCAAGTTCGTGCCGTGGGCCGAGGTGATGAAAACCTTGAAGCTGCCGTAAGTCGTTTGTCATCAAGCGGTGCTAATCATTCGTTCCATTACAGAGGACTACCACGATGCACGCCACCCTCGAACACATGACTATCTGGGGCCTGATCAGCGATGCCAGCCTGCTGGTCAAGGCCGTGATGCTGATTCTGTTACTCGCTTCGCTGGTCAGCTGGTACCTGATCATCCAGCGCAGTCTTGCGCTGGGCCATTATGAGCGGACACTGGATGCGTTTCAGCAGCGCTTTCGCGGTGAAGCCGAGCTGGCACCGCTGTACTCCGACAGCCGTTCGGCTCAAGAGGGCGCTGACGGTATCGAGCGCGTCTTCAACGCCGGTTATGCCGAGTACGTGCAACTCAAGCCACGTCCCGGCATCGAGCCTGACGTGGTGCTGTCAGGCGTCGAACGCGCATTGCAGGTCGCGATCAGCGAGCAGGAGCTGCAACTGGAAAAAGGCCTGCAGTTTCTCGCTACGGTTGGCTCGGTCAGCCCCTACATCGGCCTGTTCGGCACGGTCTGGGGGATCATGAATTCCTTCATCGGCCTGTCTCAAGTGCAGCAGGCCACACTGTCGACGGTCGCGCCGGGTATTGCCGAAGCCTTGATTGCCACGGCCATCGGCCTGTTCGCCGCCATTCCTGCCGTTATCGCCTACAACCGTTTTGGCGCGCGTGGCCAGACGCTCACGGCCCGTTACTACAGCTTCGGCAATGAACTGCAGGTGCGCCTGAACCGCACCCTGCAAGGCCTGACCCGCAACATGGCCGCTGCGGCCTGAGGACTTGTCATGCTGGTCAAACCACAACGCAAACATGGCCCGAAAGCCGAAATGAATGTCGTGCCCTACATCGACGTGATGCTGGTGCTGCTGGTGATTTTCATGGTCACGGCACCGATGCTGACCCAAGGGGTGAAAATCGAGTTACCCAAAGTGGCCAGCGAAGCACTCGCTAGCGATACCCGGCAGCGCATCGTGACCCTGTCCGTCAAGGCGCAGGGCGGCTACTACTGGAACCTGGGCGACACGGTCGATACTCAGGTGCAGACCGATCAGGCTGCGAGCCTTGAAGACATGCAGGAGCGCATTGCCCGACTGGTTGCCGAGCGCAAGGACACGCAAGTGTTCATCCGTGCCGATGACAAGGCTGATTATGGCCGGGTAGTCGCCGCCATGGCGGCGCTGCAACGCAGTGGCGTAACGCAATTGGGCTTGGTGACCGAGGCCCCGCAATGAACACCCTGGCCCTCGATTACCACCCGCCGCGCCGCGAATGGGTGAATGGGCCCTGGCTGCGCAGCAATGGCCTGGCCGCTGCCATCGCGCTGGCATTGCATGGCGTGCTGCTGGGCGGTCTTATGTTCGGCTGGAGCCCGCACGAAGCACCGCCCGCACAGAGCAGAACCCTGACCACGCAATTAGTGATTTTGCCGCCAGCGCCTGAGCCGGCTCCAGTCGCCGCTGCGCCGGTTGTCGAGCCTGTTCAGCTGCCGCCACCTGCACCGGCCTTGCTGCCGATTACCCAGCCGGTGGAAGCTGCAAAACCGCAGGCAGAGCCGCAGCGCCAGGTCGAACAGGCGGCGTTGGCACGCAAGCGCGTTGATGAGCAAAAGCGCGAGCGCGAACAGCAACAGAGCGTTCAGCGCCTGCACGAAGCCGAGCAGCAAAAGCGCCAGGAACAGCAGCGGCTGGCCGAACAGCAACGTCAGCAGGTTGAGCAACAACGTCAGGCCGAACAGGCGCGTCAGTCTGCCGAGCGCGCCCGCCAGGCGCAGCAATCAGCACAACAGCAGGCCGCCGCTGACAGCAGCCAGTATCAGCCACTCAGCAAGGAGGCTCCGGACTATCCCGAACGGGCTCTGGACAAAGGCATCGAGGGTGATTGCACGGTTGTCTACGACGTATCGCCGCAAGGCACGGTGGTCAACCCGCAAGTGCAGGGTGCGTGCCATCCATTGTTCATCCGTCCGTCACTGGCCGCAGCGCAAACCTTTCGTTATCAGCCACGGGTTGTCGAGGGCAGGGCAGTGACCGTGTCCGGGGTGAAGAATACTTTCCACTACCGGATCAAATAGACAGCGGGCCTGACGCAAGCTGCGGCAGGCCCGCACAGGTTTTAACTGACCTTGAAGCGCCTTACCAGCGCAATCAGGCGAGTGTTGGACTCGGAAAGGGCAGCGGTGCTGCGTTCGTTACTGGAGCCGCCTTCGACCAGCTCTTCGACGATGTGGCGAACGGCAATGATGTTACGGCTGATTTCCTCTGACACCGCGCTTTGCTCCTCGGCCGCTGTGGCGATTTGCGTGCTCAGGTCGTTGATCTGCAGAACCGAGCGAGTCATGTCGTCCAGGCCGCTTGTTACGGCAGTGGTTTTGCCTGCCGTGGTCTGGCAACTCTGGCGGGTTTTTTCCATCGCGGCTACTGCTGCGCTGACGCCTTGTTGCAGGCTGCCGAGCATTTCGTTGATCTCCGACGTGCTGGCCTGGGTGCGAGCGGCGAGGGCGCGCACCTCATCGGCCACGACCGCAAAGCCACGACCCTGTTCGCCGGCGCGCGCGGCTTCAATGGCGGCGTTAAGTGCGAGCAGGTTGGTCTGCCCGGCGATTTCGCCAATCACCGCCAGCACCGCGTTGATGCGCTTGGCGTCCTGCTCCATCGACTGCACTTTGCTGGTGGCCGAATCGACCTCGCTGATCAGTGCATTCACGCTGTCAGAAGCGTCCGCAACAACGGTTTTCGATACCTGAGCGTTCTCGTTGGCCGACTGCGTGAAGCTTGCGGTCTGCGCCGCGCTGCGGGCCACTTCGTCCGCGGTGGAGGACATCTCGGTGATCGCAGTAACGGCCTGATCGGTTTCGTTGGCGTGACGGATCAGAATGGCACTGGTAACGCCCGCCTGACTGCGCAGTTGTTCGATACCGCTGGCAATCTCGCTGGTGGAACTGCTGACGTCGAGCATCATGCGTTGCAGGTAGGCAATGAAGTTGTTGACCGACTCACCCACCTGATCCACTTCATCGTGCCCTTTGACGGCAATGCGCCGGGTGAGATCGGCGTCACCGGCCGACAGCGTGTCGATGTTGGTTTTGAGCACGCCCAGACGGTTCATCAGCGTGCGCAACGCAACGATCATCAGCACCAGCAGCACCAGAACCATCGGGATCTGCAGCCAGGCCAGGGTCTTGAGGACGGTTTCGCTCTGGCTTTTCAGCAGATCGGTGTTTTGCGAAACGGCCAGCAACCAGGGCGTTCCAGCAACCGGCATCAGAAACAGGGTTGACTCCTCGCCATCGCTGTTCTGGTAAGTCAGACGCGAGGTGCCAGTACCTTTGACGGCGAGTGCCGACTTGATGCCATTGATGAACGGCGATTGCGCCGCCAGTTCGGAGACGTTGCGCAGCACGATCTTGTCGCTGCTGCCCGGCACGTTGGACAGAATCTTGCCATCGGCCTCAATGATCATGATCCGGCCATGGACTTCCTGCTCTTTGGCTTCAACCAGCTTGTTGAAGAAGCCCAGCGTCACGTCGATGGTCGACACGCCCCAAGGCTGTCCGTCCTTGGTAATGGCCATGGCGCAGTTGGTGCGCGGTTCCGGGCTGGCGGCATCCTGATAGGCGGGCGCCCAGGCGCATTGGCCAGCAGGGGAGTTCAAGCCGCCTTTGTGCCAGCCCTGTTCGAAATAGTTGAGCGACTCAGGCGAGTTCCAATGGGTGTTGACGATCAATTTTCCCGACGCATCGCGGTGGTAGAAGGTGCTGTGCTTGGCACGACCGGGCGTGCGCACGTTCGGCAAAGGCCAGATCCCGCCGCCGAATACCTTGGCTTCGCCGTACTGGTTGACCATGAACGGCAGCAAGCGGTCGATATCGTCACTGGACAGCTGCGGCACCAGCTCGGTGATCACCCGCGCCTGCGCCTGTACGCGCGCCAACTCGGTCTTGATCTCATCGCTGATGTCTGCCGCCTTGGCGGTCAGCATGTTTTCATCGTTGGCCGTAAGCCTGGGGGACACGAACTGACCGATGCCATAAACCGTCAGAACAACGACCAGCGCCATGAATCCTACGAAGGTTGCGGTGTAGCGAGCTTGTACTGTCTTGAGCGAGGCCATTTTTTTGTTATACCTGATCCGTAGGAAAGGAATTACCTGACTCAGGTGTCGACCGGGATAGATATTTCTTGATGTGACAAAAGTGCCAACTTCAATACGATCGGCTGCGTCCAGCGTCGCACAAGGCACTAGAGGTATTCTCCCGTGGGTCATCAGGAACAACCGATATCGCGCAAGCCGCAACGCAGAAAATTTTTCAGTCCCTCGCTTGACTTCCTTTTCCTAATCAGTAACATAGCGCTCATTCCGCGATAGCTCAGTTGG
>NZ_LJQT01000025.1:21566-22109 GCF_001400515.1 Pseudomonas meliae
GGGTTTTTTAGTTTTAGCGCCGAGCACTGGCAACGCGACAATTCATGGACTTGGCAAAGAAAACACCTTGAGTAGTTTTTAAATCGCCTCCAGTACCAGAAATGAATCTTACGTCTGCACCGAACGCGTCGTTGATCCGCTCGCATCGGAGGACTGCGCTTTAGACCTGCGCTTGTAATCCGCAGGCGTCATCCCGGTAAGTTGAATGAAAGCCCGTCGGAACGAGGTATCCTCGTTGTAGCCGCACTTGAGTGCCACTTTTTTAATGCTGGCTCCCGGTGTCTGGAGGAGGACGCAAGCCGTTTCTATCCTCACTCGGGTAATGAACTCTTCAGGCGACTCATTGGGTAATTTCTTGAATCGTCGATGCATTGTCCGCTCGCTCAGATTCAACATTTTGGCGAGCTCTTCAGCCGTCAGCCCGGGTCTGGCATAGCGAATGATTTGCTCGGTTTCCAGAAGCAGCGGATCAGCACTATTTATAAAACCGCGGGGTGCATAAACCAGTTGAGGCAGTGACAAGACTAGGGAAGCTCCGAGCAA
>NZ_LJQT01000454.1:0-549 GCF_001400515.1 Pseudomonas meliae
TCTTTTTCAGAGTTTCCCTTTGTGTGATCGGCTCCTCTTCATGTGGTCCTAATCCCGTGTACTGGAGCCTTTCCCTTGAGGAGCAGTTTTATTTATTGCTCCCTCTTCTTTTCTTTCTGCCCAAAAAACGTTTAATCCTGATAGTCGTCGTGCTGGTGCTGATCCAGCTTCCTGTCTACCGCATGCCATGGCACCAAACGGTGGGCGGTGCTCTTTGGTTTATAAGGACGGATGCTATTTTACTTGGAGTGTTGATTGCCTATTTTTCGACAACAGGCGTGTACAGTCGCCTTTCTACGCTTCTGGAGAATAAACACAGGCACAGATTGATCCTGTTTTTATCGCTGGTTGCTTTGCTTTCTATTATGCCGAGAGTCGGGTTCTATTTTGCCGCAGGCGGCATCGCAATCGTCAGCGGTATGCTGGTTCTTCTGGCCTCATTCGATAAAGGCTTTCTCGTACCGAAGTCCGGTATCTTAGCGCCGTTTCTTTGGGTGGGTACGCGTTCATTCTCACTGTATCTCTTACATTGGGAGTATCAGTTTTTTT
>NZ_LJQT01000122.1:0-16460 GCF_001400515.1 Pseudomonas meliae
ACCCGGGGCGGTTCAGTTCAGTTTCGGTCTAGTACTTGTTTTTACTGCGATTCTTGCGCTGACTGGCTGGACCAGCATGAGCGGACTGATCAATCGCAGCAACTGGATGAGTGACATTACTTCGCTCAACTCCCAGTTGACCAAACTGCGTGTGACCCGTCTGCAATACATGGTCGCTGACGGCGACGAGAAAGTCGCAGAGACCGTTCAGGTCTCGCTGGACGGCTTCAAGAACTATCAGCAAAAGCTGCTGACCTCGTTCAAAAGTCCCGAAAACGTGAAAATGCTCGAGCAACTGGGAGTGGTGATCGCTGACTACCAGAAATCGCTGAACAGCATGCGCGGCGGGTACAAGGCCAGCATTGTGGCGCGTGATGAGCTGAGCACGAATGCTGACAAAAGCATTGATGTGTTTGAGCTGCTTCAGGCTGAAGTGAAAAAAATGGACCCTGCCGATGCCAATCGGTTCGAGCAATACCAGATCGTCACCGATGCAAAGGAAAACCTCAGGCTCGCGCGTTATGAGGTGCGTGGCTACACCACCAACCCTACGGCAGAAACTGAACAGACCGCCGTTGCAATGCTGGATTCTGCCATCAAGGATCTGGACACGCTGAAAACGACGTTCAGCGGCACCCAGGCTGATCAGCTCAAGCAGCTGGAAACCTCGTTGGCCGCGTACCGCAAAGCCCTGCAGAGCTTCAAGGCCGCAACTGCCGACATCGCTCAGGCTCGTAAGGAGATGACCGTACAGGGCCAGGATATCGTCAAGATCAGCGAAGCCATGTACCAACTGCAACTGGATCGCCGCGATCAGGAAAGCGCACAGGCTCGCACCACGCAGATCACCTGTACGCTGCTGGCAATTATTCTGGGCATGATTGCAGCGGTGATAATCACCCGGCAGATTACCCGTCCATTGCAGGAAACTCTGGCAGTGGTCGACCGTATTGCATCAGGTGACCTGACCCAGACCCTGGCAGTCACTCGTCGTGACGAGTTGGGCGTTCTGCAGCAAGGCATTCAACGCATGGGCAGCACGTTGCGCGAGCTGATTGGCGGTATCCGCGACAGCGTTGTGCAGATTGCCAGTGCCGCCGAAGAGCTGTCAGCGGTTACCGAGCAGACCAGCGCCGGCGTCAACAGCCAGAAAGTCGAAACCGACCAGGTGGCCACCGCCATGCATGAGATGTCGGCAACGGTTGCAGAAGTGGCTCGTAACGCCGAACAGGCCTCGCAGGCAGCGTCCAACGCCGACCGCGAAGCGCGCGACGGTGACAAAGTCGTGGGCGAAGCGATTGTGCAGATCGAGCGTCTGGCCAACGAAGTGGGTCGCTCGGCCGATGCCATGAACCAGCTGGAGCAGGAAAGCGACAAGATCGGCAAGGTCATGGACGTCATCAAGGCTGTGGCCGAACAAACCAACCTGCTGGCCCTCAACGCAGCCATCGAAGCGGCCCGTGCCGGGGAAGCCGGGCGTGGTTTTGCCGTGGTTGCCGACGAAGTCCGCGGCCTGGCACAACGCACGCAGCAGTCCACAGTCGAGATTGAAACACTGGTTGCAGCCCTGCAAAGCGGCACGCGCCAAGTGTCCAGCATCATGCTCAGCAGCCGCGAACTGACCGTCAGCAGCGTACAGCTCAGCCGTCAGGCGGGTACATCGCTGGGCAGTATTACCCAGACGGTCTCCAACATTCAGGCAATGAACCAGCAGATCGCTGCCGCCGCCGAGGAGCAGAGTGCCGTAGCTGAGGAAATCAGCCGCAGCATCGTTAACGTCCGCGATGTGTCCGAGCAAACCGCCTCGGCCAGCGAAGAAACCGCTGCCTCCAGCGTCGAACTGGCACGCCTTGGCGGGCAGTTGCAAACGATGGTCAGCCACTTCCGNNNCGGCTTTTGCCGGGCTTGTTTGTTTCAGGCAGGTGTAAACACAGGTTTGCATTCAACGTAGCGCAGCAGCCCGGAACGTTTCCGGGCTGCGGGCATATGACTCTCGTCGACGGCATCAGGCTTGCGGCGGCTGTCCGTTGGACGCGGACAATCCGCCATCCACCGGCAAATTCACGCCGGTCACGAAGCGTGCGTCTTCACTTGCCAGAAAGGCAATGACATCGCCGACATCTTCAGCTTCGCCTGGACGCCCCAGCGGGATGCGCTCCATGAATTTGGCCATCAGTGCCTTGTCGCCGAGCATGTCTTCAGTCAGCTCGCTGCGAGTCAGTGACGGGCAGACTGCGTTGACCCGCACACCGTCGGCACCGTGGTCCATCGCCAGCGCGCGGGTGAAATTGGTGATTGCGCCTTTGGCCGCGTTGTAGAAGCTCATGCCCCAGTCGCCGCCCAGGCCGGAAACCGACGAGACGTTGATGATGTTGCCTTTGCTGGCGATCAGCGCCGGCATGGCGGTGCGGGTGCAATAGAACACGCCGTCCAGGTCCACGGACATCAGCTCTTTCCAGTCCTCTATGCCCAGCTCGGTCACTTTGCCGGACTTGACGATGCCGGCATTGTTGACCAGCACATCCAGACGCCCGAAATGCGTGGCGACTTCCTTGAACAGCGCTTCCACATCGCTGGGGTCCGCCACATCGGTAGCACGGACCAAATGCCCTTCGCCCGCCAGTTGCGTGGCCACTTTGTCGAGTTTGTCGCGATTACGGCCGACCAGTACAACGCTTGCACCTTCCTGGGCAAAACGCTTGGCGGTGGCTTCGCCGATCCCGGAACCAGCCCCGGTCACGACAACAACTTTCTGGGTGAAACGATTCATGCAGCAGCTCCAAAAAATAATGGGGTTATGAGGTGGACTGCCCGGTTGCACACAGCGTTCAGTCCAAATCATTCACTGCCTTACGAGGGGTTAAAAATCAGGTGAATCGGTAAACCTCGACTAACAGCGCGTTGACAAACCGAGGCCGCGCTGCAAATATCACCGAAGTTGTACGACAACCTATAACGCCAAAAATAAAAACAAGACTGGGCCAACCATGAAAACTCTCGTCTGTACGTCTGCTCCACCGATTATCGAAGCCTCATCTGTTCCGACAGTTTCGCAGCACCCGACATCCTTTCAGATTCATAACATTCGCTGATACATGGCGAACGGTACTCGGTCGTCTGTCGGTCGAGGCCATGCCTGGCAACAGGCATCACGTAATCCTCAAAGGTGTCGGCTGCTGCTTGCGCGCGGCCAGAAAAGAGGACGGTTTCGATAAACAAGGGAGCAAAACAATAATGACATTTCACACTTCCCGCTCACGCATCCTGCTGGGTGTTGGCGGCATGACACTGATTTTCCCGATGCTCGGCATGGCAGAGGGTTTCGTCGACGATACCAAAGCCACACTTACGCTGCGTAATGCGTACTTCAACCGCAACTTCACCAACCCGGCCTTTCCCAACAGCGCAGCTCCGCAGAGCAAAGCCGAGGAATGGACACAAAGCTTTATTCTCGACGCCAAGTCGGGCTTCACCCAAGGAGTGGTCGGTTTCGGGGTTGACGTGCTGGGCCTGTATTCGCTCAAGCTCGATGGTGGCAAAGGCACAGGGGGCACTCAGTTGCTGCCGATCCACAGCGACGGTCGCCCGGCAGATGATTTCGGCCGTCTCGGCGTTGCAGGCAAGGCGCGGGTTTCCAAAACCGAACTGAAAGTCGGCGAATGGATGCCGGTGCTGCCGATTCTGCGCTCCGATGACGGTCGTTCGTTGCCGCAGACTTTCCGCGGTGGCCAGGTGACGTCCAAGGAAATCGACGGCCTGACGCTGTATGGCGGGCAATTCCGCGGCAATAGCCCGCGCAACGATGCAAGCATGGAAGACATGTCGATGAACGGCCGAGGCGCGTTCACGTCCGATCGCTTCAACTTCGGCGGCGGCGAGTATGCCTTCAACGACAAGCGTACCCAGGTAGGTGTCTGGTACTCGGAGCTGCAGGACATCTACCAGCAGCAGTTTTTCAACCTGCTGCACAGCCAGCCGGTCGGCGACTGGACCCTGGGGGCCAACCTGGGTTACTTCATCGGCAAGGAAGACGGAAACAAACTGGCCGGCGACCTCGACAACAAGACCGCTTACGCATTGCTCTCGGCGCGCTATGGCGGCAGCACGTTCTATATCGGCCTGCAAAAGCTCACCGGCGATACGGCGTGGATGCGCGTCAACGGCACCAGCGGCGGCACGCTGGCCAACGACAGTTACAACTCCAGTTACGACAACGCCAAGGAGAAGTCCTGGCAGTTACGCCATGACTATAACTTCGCAGTGCTCGGCGTACCCGGCCTGACCCTGATGAACCGCTATATCAGCGGCGACAATGTGCATACCGGCAACATCACCGACGGCAAGGAATGGGGACGAGAGTCTGAACTGGCGTATACCGTACAAAGAGGTGCACTCAAGAACCTGAACGTCAAATGGCGCAACTCCAGCCTGCGTCGCGATTTCAGCACCAATGAGTTCGACGAGAACCGCGTATTCATAAGCTACCCTATTTCGCTGCTGTGAAACCTGTGGCAAAGCCTGCCTGAAAGCCCATCTACAGGGGCAGGTTTTGCCTTGTTACAAATGTGTCTGCACAGGCGGGCACACAGGTCGTTTTTATACTTTGGCCGCGTTGACAATCAGCGTATGCGGTGCCGATAATTCGGCAAGTCATACGACAACAGATGACAAAAATAACAATCGGGACTTTTCTCATGGCATCGGCTCATACCACTCAAACTCCCTTCAATCGCCTCCTGCTGACCGGTGCGGCAGGTGGCTTGGGCAAGGTCTTGCGCGAAACACTGCGCCCCTACGCAAACGTGCTACGCCTGTCCGACATTGCCGAGATGGCACCGGCGGTAGACGACAGTGAAGAAGTTCAGGTCTGCGATCTGGCTGACAAGGACGCCGTATACCGCCTGATCGAAGGTGTGGACGCGATAGTGCACTTCGGCGGTGTGTCAGTCGAACGACCGTTCGAGGAAATCCTCGGTGCCAACATCTGCGGTGTGTTCCACATCTACGAAGCGGCCCGTCGTCATGGCGTGAAACGCGTGATCTTTGCCAGTTCCAACCACGTGATCGGTTTCCACAAGCAGACCGAAACCATCGACGCGCACTCCCCGCGCCGCCCGGACAGCTACTACGGTCTGTCCAAGTCCTACGGCGAAGACATGGCCAGCTTCTACTTCGATCGTTACGGCATCCAAACCGTCAGCGTCCGCATCGGCTCGTCGTTCCCTGAACCGCAGAACCGTCGAATGATGAGCACCTGGCTGAGCTTTGGCGACCTGACCCAGTTGATCGAGCGCTCCCTGTACACGCCAGACGTCGGTCATACCGTGGTCTACGGTGTTTCGGACAACAAGACCGTATGGTGGGACAACCGCTTCGCCAGCAAACTGGACTACACCCCCAAAGATAGCTCGGAAATTTTCCGCGCCAAGGTTGAAGCCCAACCGGAGCCTGCGGCTGACGACCCGGCGATGGTTTATCAGGGCGGTGCGTTTGTGGCCTCCGGCCCCTTCGGCGATCAATAAACAGCCCCTTCCGACTACAGAACTCTGGTTACAGAACGTTGGAGATACGACCTGTCATGGATGCCGAACTGATTGTAGATGCACAAAACGCCACTGGCGAAAGCCCGGTCTGGAGTGCACATGACCAAGCGTTGTACTGGGTGGATATTCCAAAGGGCACCTTACTGCGCTGGAGCCTCGCCGATGGCAGCATACGCAGCTGGAAAGCGCCGCAGATGCTGGCCTGCATCGCAGCCGACAGCCGCGGCGGCTGGATTGCGGGGATGGAAGACGGCATTTATCATCAGCAGCCCTGCGAAGACGGCAGCCTGATCAGTACTCTTCTGGCAAGCGTCGAACATGCACAGACAGGCATGCGCTTCAACGATGGCCGATGCGACCGACAAGGACGCTTCTGGGCCGGCACCATGCTGATGGACATGGCAGCAGGCGCAGTGGTAGGTGCGATGTATCGCTACAGCGCCGGGCAGAAGACACTCGATGCACATTTAAAGGACTTCATTGTCCCCAACGGCCTGGCGTTCAGCCCGGACGGCAAGACCATGTACCTGTCCGACTCGCATCCCAGCGTGCAGAAGATCTGGGCTTTCGATTACGACACCGATAGCGGCACGCCGCACAACCGTCGCCTGTTCGTGGACATGAACCACCACTTGGGCCGCCCTGACGGTGCAGCAATCGACACCGATGGCTGCTACTGGATCTGCGGCAATGACGCGGGCCTGATCCACCGTTTTACGCCCAACGGAAAACTCGACCGCTCGCTGGTCGTGCCGGTTAAAAAACCGGCCATGTGCGCTTTTGGCGGCCCCAATCTCGATACCTTGTTCGTAACGTCCATTCGCCCGGGTGGCGATATCAGCGACCAGCCATTCGCCGGTGGTCTGTTCGCTTTGCGCCCTGGTGTCAAAGGCCTGGAGGAACCCGTGTTTCAGGGCTGACAGTGCCCAACGAAAATCCCATAGCTCGACCAAAAATAACAAAATCGGAGATATCCATGGATTTCAAACGCAAGCTTCTCATCGCTGCACTTCCGTTGGCCTTCTGCGTGTCAGGCATGGCTCAGGCAGAAGTCAAAATCAAGTTCGCCGAGGTTCACCCCGCAGGCTATGCGCCGGTCGTGGCGGAACAGAACATGGGCAAGAAGCTCGAAGAGCAATCCAAGGGCGAGATTACCTTCAAGATGTACGCTGGCGGCGTGCTCGGTTCCGAGAAGGAAGTCGTTGAACAGGTCCAGAGTGGTGCCGTGCAGATGACCCGTGTCAGCCTGGGCATCGTCGGCCCGGTCGTGCCGGACGTCAACGTCTTCAACCTGCCGTTCGTGTTCCGTGATCAAGCGCACATGCGCACGATTATCGACGGCGAGATCGGCCAGGAAATTCTCGACAAGATCACCAACTCGCAATTCAATATGGTCGCACTGGCCTGGATGGATGGCGGCACCCGCAACCTGTACACGAAGAAACCGGTGCACCAGATTTCCGACCTCAAAGGCATGAAGATCCGTGTTCAGGGCAACCCGGTATTCATCGAAACCATCAACGACATGGGCGGTAACGGCATCGCCATGGCCACTGGCGAAATCTTCAGCGCCCTGCAAACCGGCGTAATCGATGGTGCGGAAAACAACCCGCCGACCTATTTCCAGCACAACCACTACCAGAACGCGAAGTTCTTCACGATTACCGAGCACTTGATTCTGCCCGAGCCCATCGTGATGGCGAAAGCTACCTGGGAGAAGCTCAAGCCGGAACAACAGGCGCTGGTGAAAAAGCTCGCGCGTGAAGCTCAGATGGAAGAGCGCGCGCTGTGGGACAAGTCTTCGGCCGACGCAGAAGCCAAACTCAAGGCAGCAGGCGTGGAGTTCATCACCCTGACGCCGGAGCAGAAGAAAGCCTTCTACGACGCCACCCAGCCGGTGCGTGACAAATTCGGTGCGCCTTACAAGGATTTGATCAGCCGCATCGAAGCGGTCCAGACCAATCCGGCACTGGCTGCACCGAGCACCCAAGCGGCCCAATAAGCCTGTCCGATTATGCTGCGCGGATGAGTGAAAGCTCGTTCGCCGCCGCAGTGGTGAGCCCAATGAAAAATACGCTATTGCGCATCAACGACACGATTTATCGGGTCTGCATCGGCATTGCTGGTCTGTCGGTGCTGATCATGACCCTGATCATCCCCTGGGGCATCTTTGCCCGTTACATACTCGGCAGCGGCTCCAGCTGGCCGGAACCCACGGCCATTTTGCTGATGGTGGTATTTACCTTCTTCGGCGCTGCCGCCAGTTACCGCGCCGGTGCACATATGGCCGTTTCGATGGCCGTGGACCGTATGCCGCAACAGGTGCGTCGCAGCGCCTCGATGGTCGTGCAGATCCTGATGGCAATCGTGGCCCTGTTCATGATCTTCAAGGGCTTCAAGCTGTGCGCTACCACGTGGAATCAGTTTGTCGGCGAGCTACCGTTTCTGAGGGTCGGCATCACTTACCTGCCAATCCCCATCGGCGGCATCGTGACCCTGATTTTCGTATTGGAACGACTGTTTCTGGGCGACCAGAGTCATCGCGCGGTGATGCGCTTCGATGTCATTGAAGAAAGCGAAGGTGCCGCATAAATGGACGCTTTTATACTGCTGGGCAGCTTCATCGCATTGATCCTCATCGGCATGCCTGTTGCCTATGCGCTGGGGCTTTCGGCCCTGATAGGCGCCTGGTGGATCGATATTCCAGCCGATGCGCTGATGATCCAGATTGCGGGCGGCGTGAACAAGTTTTCGTTGCTGGCGATTCCATTCTTCGTGCTGGCCGGGGCAATCATGGCCGAAGGCGGCATGTCACGACGGCTGGTCGCCTTTGCTGCTGTGCTGGTGGGTTTCGTGCGCGGTGGGCTGTCGCTGGTCAACATTGTGGCATCCACTTTCTTCGGCGCGATTTCGGGTTCCTCGGTGGCCGATACCGCTTCGGTAGGCTCGGTGCTGATCCCGGAAATGGAACGCAACGGCTATCCTCGGGACTTCTCGACGGCAGTGACCGTCAGCGGCTCGGTTCAGGCCTTGCTGACGCCACCCAGCCATAACTCGGTGCTCTATTCGCTGGCGGCAGGCGGTACGGTATCGATTGCTTCGCTGTTCATGGCCGGGATCCTCCCGGGTCTGCTGCTCAGCGCGGTGATGATGGGCCTGTGCATGATCTTCGCGCGCAAGCGCAACTACCCCAAGGGTGAAGTAATCCCGCTGCGCCAGGCGCTGAAAATTGCCGGTGAAGCGCTCTGGGGCATGATGGCCATGGTCATCATTCTCGGCGGCATTCTGTCGGGTATTTTCACCGCCACCGAGTCGGCCGCCATTGCCGTGCTCTGGGCGTTCTTCGTCACCATGTTCATCTATCGCGACTACAAATGGCGCGATCTGCCCAAGCTGATGCACCGGGCCGCACGGACCATTTCCATCGTGATGATCCTCATCGGTTTTGCCGCCAGCTTCGGGTACATCCTGACGCTGATGGAAATCCCGATGAAGATCACCACGGCGTTCCTGACCCTGTCGGACAACCGCTACGTGATCCTGATGTGCATCAACGTCATGTTGCTGCTGCTGGGCACTGTGATGGACATGGCCCCGCTGATTCTGATCCTGACTCCGATCCTGTTGCCGGTCATCGTCGGTGTCGGCGTTGACCCAGTGCATTTCGGCATGATCATGCTGGTCAATCTGGGGATCGGGCTCATAACACCGCCGGTGGGTGCGGTGCTGTTCGTCGGTGCCGCGGTGGGCAAAGTCACTATCGAAGCCACCGTGAAAGCTTTGCTGCCGTTCTACGTCGCGCTGTTTTTGGTGTTGATGCTGGTCACCTACATTCCCGCCATCTCGTTGTGGCTGCCGAGCGTCGTGCTCTAACGTCATCAGTTGCAACGCTACCGGAGCGCTCAAACCGCTCCGGTACGCACCTCTGTTGTCCAGCCAAGGAGGCTGGTTGCGTATGTCTGCCCCTGCCCTGTTCCCCCGCCACATTGCCGTGCTTATTCTGGCGCTGCTGGCCTGTTCGTTTGCCGGCAACCACATTGCGGCACGCATCGCTTTCGATCATGACACCGGCTTGCTGCTGGCCATTCTCTGCCGCTCCGGCGTCACCCTGCTGGTGCTGGTCAGTCTGGTGCTCTGGCAACGTGAAAAGCTCAGTCTTCCTGCCAGCACCTGGCGCTGGCAATTGCTTCTGGGCTTGCTGATCGCGACTCAGAGTTTTTGCATTTATTCGGCGGTAGCACGTATTCCGGTGGCTCTGGCATTGCTGGTGGTCAACGTCTCGCCGATTCTGCTGGCGCTGTTGATCTGGGCACTGGGCGACGCAAGGCCCACACGACGTGCCGCAGGCCTGATGGCGTTGATTCTGTTCGGCCTGACGCTGGCGCTGGATGTGCCGCAGCGGCTGTCAAACCCTGGCAGCAGCGAACCGCAGTGGCTGGAAGGTATCGCCTATGCGTTTACCGCAGCGGTGGTGTTCGCCTTTGCGCTATGGATCACCGACAACAAACTGGCCAGCATGCGCGGCACTGTGCGCAGTATGCTGACCATGGTCGTGGTGTTCGCGGCGGCTGCGCTGGCCGGTGCCAGTGGCCTGTTGCCCGGTGGCGTGGATCTGCCGTCAAGCCGCATCGGCTGGACTGCGCTGGCCAGTCTGGTGGTGCTCTACGGGTTGGGCTTTTCGTTGCTGTTCATCTGCATGGCGCGGCTGGACATCGCCCGCAACGCGCCGGTGATGAACATCGAGCCGGTGGCGAGCCTGCTGTTCGGCTGGCTGATTCTCGATCAGTTGCTCAGCAGCGGCCAGGTCATCGGCGGGCTGATCGTCGTCAGCGGTATCGTCCTGCTGACCTGGCGGCGCGCCACGCCATCTGCCTCTCAACCATCCAGCCCATCATCCAAGAAGGTTTTGCATCATGCCCGCGAACGTACTGACCCTTGAAGATGGCCTTACCCGCCTCACTCTGGCTCCCGACATCGGTGGCAGTATCGTCAACTGGACCGTATTGGCCAGCGGGCACCCCCTGCTGCGCCCGAGCGACGAACTGGCACTGGCTGCCGGTACACCTCGCCGACTGGCCTGCTACCCGCTGGCACCCTGGTCTAACCGGATAGGCAACGGCGGTTTCGACACGCCGGATGGCTGGCTCGCACTGGCCGCCAACAGCGCCAACGACCCATTGCCGATTCATGGCAGCGCCTGGCAACAGGTCTGGAGTGTTATCGAGCAGACCGCAGAGCAGGTCTGCCTGCAACTCGACAGCCAGACGCCGTTCGCCTATCGCGCGCAACTGCGCTACACCCTGCAAGACGGCAAGCTGAGCATCGAACTGACCACCACCCACCTGGACAGTCGCGCCGCCTGGCACGGGCTGGGCTTGCACCCTTACCTGCCGCGCACGCCTCACACACGCTTGCAGGCCAAGGCTGCGCAGGTATGGATGTGCGACGACGCTGGCTTGCCTGCCGAGTTGCAGGACTTACCCGCCGAGTGGGACTTCCGGCACAGCAATACGCTGCCTGAAGCACGACTGGACAACGGCTTCACCGGCTGGGATGGCCTGAGCATCATCAGCCAGCCGGACCTGGGCTATGAGCTGCACTGCCAGGCCACTGGCAGCGACTACTTTCTGGTGTTCTGCCCGCCGGGGTTGGGTTTCTTCTGCTTCGAGCCGGTCAGCCACCCAGTCAACGCACATCATTTGCCCGGCAGGCCGGGATTGAGCCTATTAAGTCAGGAGGAGTCGATGGAGTTGACGATCAGTCTGCATTACAAGCCCTTGTAGCAGGCTTTATGCGTGCATGCTCCATGCCTTTCGTTACGGGGTAATCAACAGTGTTGAAAGACCGCTGACGCGGGTAACGCCGGTGGCGGTATCGCAGCTGGTGTCCAACGTTGACTGAAGATTGCCAAGTAAAAATGTACTTGTCGCATTGGCGCCTTTATAACGGCCATCCACAATTGTCCCGACACCAATAATGGTCGTGTTCAAAGTACCAATATTATTGATCGTCGCGTTGAACTTGTAAGTGCTGGTGACTCCATCGCTCCAGCTAATGACCCATGTTCTGCTGGATGTTGGTAACAGTAACGACTGGCAGGAAAACGTAGACTGGAAGCTTTCGCTGGACGAAGCGCTGGTAGCCAAAGGAAATGAGAGCGAAACACACGGGTTCCAACTGCTCGTCGTCGATACAACAATCGTCTGACTGGTGTTGGTCAATCCTGGCAACCAGTTTGTAGTATGGGTTCCTGTACAGGTAACCAGATTTACAGCCTCAGCCTGAGCTCGCCAAGGTGCAAAAGAAGCCCCATACAAATGATAACCAGCAGTACACACGCCAGCTTGGCCAGCGTAGATGAAGCACGTGCAACGTGAGTGTCCATAATGGTCTCCCTGACCTTGATAGCATCCAGATCACAGGTTAAGCAGCCAGCTGCTCATAGCGCTACTGGCAGAAATGACAGCGACTGTCTGCATGACTGGCCCGTGGTCATTGTCATGGCCGCACCTGTAAAATTCCTCCACGCCGCTCGTCATATCCTGTGATCCACTCCCCATCCCGTTGCGTAACACCTCTGCATTGCGAACCAAAACCAGACAATGGTGATCAGAAGGTGGATCATGCGCACTACTGCCAGTCTCAGGACCTTCTGTCACTTGTCCCCCCCTCACAGCGAATCGACAATAACCCGACTTTGGATTGATGAAGTCGCCGCCGTGGCCCGCCAGAGGGACCGCGAAAGCTTCATGCGCATCTACGATCACTTCGCGCCGCGCCTGTTACGTTATCTGACCGGGCTGAATGTGCCTGAGGGGCAAGCCGAAGAATTGGTGCAGGAAGTGCTGCTCAAGCTGTGGCACAAGGCCGATTCCTTCGACCCGACCAAGGCCAGCCTGGGGACATGGCTGTTTCGCATTGCCCGCAACCTGTACATCGACAGCGTGCGCAAGGACCGCGGCTGGGTGCAGGTGCAGAATTCGCTGGAACAACTCGAGCGCCTGGAGGCCCCGGTAGATCGAACGCTCGATTACAGCCAGCGCCAGGAGCAACAACTGAACATTGCCATTCAGAACCTGCCCACCGATCAGGCCCGGGTATTGCGAATGTCTTATTTTGAAGCGCTCAGCCATCGGGAAATTTCCGAACGCCTTGGTATGCCACTGGGCACGGTGAAATCGTGCCTGCGCCTGGCGTTTCAAAAATTGCGTTCGCGGATAGAGGAATCATGATGAGCCCACGACATCATCCGGATGACGCGACGCTGGTCAGCTATGCAGCAGGGGCGCTGTCGCAGGTCCTTGCGGTGGTGACTGCGGCGCACCTTGAACGCTGTGCCGAGTGCCGTGCGCGACTCAGGCAAGCCGAAGAGATTGGCGGTGTATTGATGCAGCAGCACACCAGCAGCGTGGTGCCGCTCAAGGGCAGGTCAGCAATGCTGGCGCGCCTCGATGAACAGCAAACGGGCGCTGAGCCGGCAATGTATTCGACGCCGGCAGCCAATCAGGACCCGGACTTGCTGCCTGTCTGCATGCACGCGTATTTCGGTCGGCAACTGAGCACACTGAAGTGGAAGACACTGGTTCCTGGCGTGCAACGAGTACGTGCGCAAGGTATTGAACAAGGCAACCTGATGCTGCTGAAAATCGCCCCCGGCGTCAGCATGCCGGTGCACAGCCATGAAAGCGGCGAGATGACCATGGTGCTCAAGGGCGCGTATCACGACATACAGGGAGCGTTCGCGCTCAATGATGTGGCCGATCTGGACAGCCACATCCAGCACCAGCCCATCGCTTACCCTGACCGGGAATGCATCTGCGTACTGGCGACAGAATCAAAGCTGCGCTTTCACGGGCTGCTGGCGCGGATGATGCAGCCGTTCTTCGGGATCTGAAAACGGCTCCATAGCTGCTCTCAGCGCTGAACACGCACCCCCAGCGAAGCCAGTGCATCCCAGTAACCCGGGTAGGTCTTGCCGACGCAATCGGGGTCGAGAATGCGAATACCGGCAATCTTCAAGCCTGCCAGCGCAAAACACATGGCGATGCGATGGTCGGAGTGGGTGTCAATCAATGCGTCTACCGTGGTGCCTGCCAGCGCCGGGTTGGCGTGCACCAGCAGATCGTCGCCCTCCTCTACAGCAAGGCCCGGCGCGATGGCACACAGGCCGTGGGACAATGCTGAAATACGGTCACATTCCTTGACCCGCAGATTGGCGATGCCGACAAAGCGCACTGGCTGACGGTTGAAGGCGGCGAGTACCGCCAGCGTCGGAATCGCGTCCTGCATTTGCGAACCGTCGATCACGGCAGGCATGTTCGGGAAGCTTGCGATGATCTGACTGGCCAGGGCATCAGGCTGAGTGAATGCGTCGCTGGCCACGCCGAGGTCGATATCGCCCTCGGTCAATGCTTGGGCGGCCCACAGGTAGGTGGCCGCCGATGCATCCGGTTCGATATGGAAGTCCGTAGCGCGATAACCAGTGGCGGAGACTTTCCAGGCGGTTTCGCCGATGGCCTGAACCTCGGCACCGAAGGCCTGCATGGCCGCCAGGGTCAGGTCGACGTAACCACGTGCGCCAATCTCGCTGCCGGTCAAGGCGACTTCGACCGGGCCCTTGCCGCAGGCTCCGGCCATCAGCAACGCTGACACGTACTGGCTGGACAGGTTGCCATCGATTTCAATACGTCCGGCTTCCAGACCGCCTTTGCCCTTGATCGCCACCGGCGGACAGCCACTGGGCGCACTGACCTCCACACCCATGCGCTGCAAGGCATCGACCAGCGGGCCGATCGGGCGCTTGCGCATGTACTCGTCGCCGTCGACCACAAAGTCGCCTTCGAAGTTGGCCAGTGCAGCGGTCAGAAAGCGCGTTGCGGTTCCGGCGTTACCGAGAAACAGTGACTGCTGCGGTGCCTGCCAGTGGCCGCTGCTGGTGACCACGAAGGTGCTGTCATCCGGCTCGTCGACCTGCACGCCCATCAGACGCAGTGCTTCGGACATCACGCGGGTGTCGTCACTCTTCAGCGCGCCGGTCAGGCGGCTGGTGCCTTTGGCCAGCCCGGCCAGCAACAATGCGCGGTTGGTGATCGACTTGGAGCCCGGCGGGCTGACGCGCCCGATGNCCCGACCAGCGGGCGCTCGACAGGCAAAACAGTGAGGGTGGCTTGAGGTCGCATGATGTCTCTGAGCGTCAGCGGAAAAATCGCGATCCTAGCACGAGCGGGATCAAGCCCGCAGTGCGGCTTTGCTGCCCCAACGAGCCAGACAGCAGTTTACTTTTGTTCAGCACCCGACAGTTGCTGCAGCTTGTCATTGGCTGCCTGCAATTGATTGCGGTTGGCTGCCACGTCGGTGACGTCATAGATCACCAGGCACACATGGCTGATCGCCCCGGTGGTTGAACGCAGCGGAAACAGCGTGGTGTTCTGGTACATGAACTCTTCGTGCCCGGTGATCGGCTGGTAATTCTTGAAGCGCACCAGATACGGCCGCTTTTCCCAGATGGTGAATGCCGGTGTGCCAAGGGTCACGACGTTATCGATTTTCTTGCTCAACCATTGGCGGTTGACCTCCGGAAACAACTCGAAGAAGGTCTTGTCGATGGCCACATAAGGCACCACGCCAGAGCGGTTTTCCATGAAAGTATTCCAGACCGTCACCCGATAGTTCAGGTCCAGCACCACAATGCCTACGTCAATGTTCTGCGTGACGGCCAGCAACCAATGGAGCTCGTTGATTTCGATAGCGTTGCTCATGGGTCAGCTCATCATGTAGGCGAGTTTTTTGGTAAGCAGCTCGACCGAGTCTTCGGTGAACAGCATCAACAGATCGAAATGAATGTTATGGCCTTCTACGCTGTAACTGATTTCAACCGCCAGGGTCTTTTTCCAGCGCTGCTGATTAATACGAATAAGCTCGTCGATGCCACCCTGCGCGCCCAGCAACTGTGGATGCCCTTGCGAAAACGCGATGTCGATCTGCTCGGCGATACCGCTCAGGCAGGCACCGATCAGGATCGTGGACAGGTCCAGAAGCATCTCCATGTTGGAGCTGTCGGAATTATCGTCGCCCATCAGTTTCGACATGCCGGAGATTTCCGAGTCATGGAAAATCAGCAGCGCTTCACCTGCAATGCCGCCACCGATGTAGCCCTGACACACCGCCGTCAGACGCTGATCAGCATGGGCATCGGCCAACGCCATGTGCAATTCGCCGACTTCGAGCATGTTGACGTTGGGCACCGGCAACTGCACGAACACGCCCAGCACCTTGGCCAGCAACGCCGCAGCACGGCCCATGGCAACGTTGATGGTTTCGCGGAAGGCATCCTGAAAGCTGATCACCCCACCCTTATTGTTGAGGGCCGGCAGCGCAACGGGTGACGCGGCCGGCTTGCCCAGCAGGCCCAGGCGTTCCAGCGTGCTCTTGAGTTCGTCCGGGTCGGCAGGTTTTTTCAGAAACGCCAGCGCGCCCAGCTTCATGACCCGGCGCACCGCTTCGTCCTGCACGTCACCCGACACCACAATCACCTTGGCGTCGAGGTTTTCGGCACGAATTGCCGTCAAGGTCTGGTAACCGTCCATCACCGGCATGGTCAGGTCGAGCAGCACCACCTGGCCCTGGCCTTTACGGATGGCCTCAAGACCTTCCTGCCCCTGGGTAGCGAGCGTTACCGATACATCCCAATCAGCAGGCAGGGCGCGCAACAGCTGCTTTCGCGCCATGTTCGAGTCATCGCATATCAATAGTGCAAGCGTGGACATCGTGTGGTTCTCACTGCAAAAAAATCAGGCTGACAACGGCGGACAGCACGTATACGTTCGACAGCACTATCGAAATCGACTGACACTGAGCCTATAACGCTCGATCAGCAACATTCAAACTAAACCTATAGCCTTAAGGAGACGCTGAACA
>NZ_LJQT01000425.1:0-15808 GCF_001400515.1 Pseudomonas meliae
GGAGCGTGAGGAACGATCGGGGTTCTGGAGAACCTGTCTTGACCATGTCCTGTGCATTTATGTGCCGCAAAGCCCAATAAAAAGCCCCCGACGCGCTAAGCGTCAGGGGCTTTTTTCGTAGCCGGGCGGTTTTAGACCGGGACCGGCTCCGATGCTTTACCTACTGGTTGCAAAGGCAGCAACGGCGCATGTGGATCAGCTTCGATGGAAGCTCTCCAGGCGGCCAGCCACTCTTCGTGACCTTCGCTCCAGACGCGCTCATGCAGGCGCCCAAGGGCGACCGGGTCGCTCAGCAGCATCAGACGTTCCTGATTGCCGAGTTTGGCCGGACCTACCTTCAGAGCCTGATCAACACGCTCCATACGCACCACTTCGATCGGCTGTGCCTGACGGTGACGCGAGGTTGCCAGGGCGCAGGCCAGAGCATTCTGGCGAGGATCCACCACAGCCCGAATGAAGCCTTGTTTCAGCGCATGCCAGCGGTTCTCGTAGGTGTACTGATCCGTCGAGATCAACTCTTGCGGCGGTTCGAACTCTTCAGGAATCAGGAAGAACTTCTCGTCACGCGCCTTGACGCCCGGATTGGTACGGCTGGAAATCACCGATACCGGAATCGACAGCATCAACGAGACCACAATCGGCGCAAGCCACCACAGGAAGCTCGGGTTCAACCAGAACACCAGCAAGGCCCAGCATGCGCCCAGCAGTGTCTGTGGACCATGACGCTTAACGGCTTCGATCCACGGCGTGGAGTCGTCGTCGCGTTGCGGAGAGTTCCAAGTTGCGGCCCAGCCCAGGAAAGCGGCCAGTACGAAGCGGGTGTGGAACAGCATGCGCACCGGTGCCAGCAGCACCGAAAAGAGCATTTCCAGCAGCATCGAAACGGTGACCTTGAACTTGCCACCAAAGCCTTTCGCGCCCTTGGCCCAGATCAGAATGACGCTGAGCAGTTTAGGCAGGAACAGCAGGACGATGGTCGTCGAGAACAACGCAACAGCTTTTTCCGGGTGCCATTGTGGCCACAGCGGATACAGCTGACGCGGTTCAAGGAAGTAAGTCGGCTCCATCAGTGTGTTCACCGCCAGCAAGGCCGTGGACAGAACGAGGAAGAAGAACCACAACGGTGCCGACAGATACGACATCACACCGGTCAGGAACACCGCACGGTGAACCGGGTGCATGCCCTTGACCAGGAACAGCCTGAAGTTCATCAGGTTGCCGTGGCACCAACGGCGGTCACGCTTGAGTTCGTCCAGCAGGTTGGGCGGCAATTCTTCATAACTGCCCGGCAGGTCGTAAGCAATCCACACGCCCCAGCCGGCACGGCGCATCAGCGCAGCTTCGACGAAGTCGTGAGACAGGATCGCACCGGCAAAGGCACCTTTACCCGGCAGCGGCGCCAGGGCGCAATGCTCGATAAACGGCTTCATGCGGATGATCGCGTTGTGACCCCAATAGTGGGATTCACCCAACTGCCAGAAGTGCAGACCGGCCGTGAACAGCGGACCGTAGACCCGCGTAGCGAACTGCTGCATGCGTGCATACAGCGTGTCCATACCCGACGCACGTGGCGCGGTCTGGATGATACCGGCGTCCGGCGTGGCTTCCATCAGGCGAACCAGACTGGTCAGACACTCTCCGCTCATGACGCTATCGGCATCGAGCACGACCATGTAGCGGTATTCACCACCCCAACGACGGCAGAAGTCGTCCAGGTTGCCGCTTTTGCGTTTTACGCGACGACGACGACGGCGATAGAAGATCTTGCCGAAACCTTTGGTCTCGCGGCATACGTCCAGCCAGGCCTGTTGCTCGGCAACGGCAATGTCGATCTCGTTGGTGTCGCTGAGTACGAAGAACTCGAAACGATCCAGATCACCCGTAGCCGCGACCGACTCGAACGTAGCGCGCAGGCCGGCGAAAACCCGTGGCACGTCTTCGTTGCAGATCGGCATGACCAGCGCAGTACGTGCGCCCTTTTCGATCGGCTCGTTGCCAGCACTGGCACCCGAGATACGGTATTTGTCGCGACCGGTGAGCAGCTCAAGGAAGCCCATCAGTGCGGTCCAGAAACCGGCCGACACCCAGCAGAAGAGAATCCCGAATAGCAACAGAATGCTGGTCTGCAAGGCATAAGGCATGACCTGCAAAGCAGTCTGCACGAAGGTCTGACGGGTGATTTCGTCGAGCGAAACCAGCGACCAGCCCTGATACGGGAGAATGCCCTTCATATACCAGCCAGCCACGATCGTTTGACCCAGCATCAGGATCAGCAGGATGTAACGACGGATCGAACCGACGGTGCGCCAGCGCGCCTTGGGCAGATCACGAGGCAGATCGTCGGGCTCTGGCTTGGGCGGGTTGGTCTTGCCGGTCAGGCGACGCCAGCCGCGTACCAGAATGTTGGTGCGCCATGGCTCTGGCACGACCTTGGTCCGGCGAATCGGCGGTGTGGCCTTGAGGCACAGGCGACCGCTGGCATCGACGCCGAGCATCTCGGCGTCCTCCAGCTGGTCTGCGGTGGTCAGCGTAAGGCGGCGACCCACCGAAGCCTGAGCGGCCTCGGCAGGGTCATTGACCGGCTGCGCAGAAAGACGCTCATGCAACTCGGCGAAGGTCTTGCAGCCGGCAAGTTCTGCCCGCTGCTCGTCGCTCATCGGTAAATGCGCCAGGTACTCGTTCAGAGACACTGGCACCGGTAGAGAATTACTCATCGCTCGGCAACTGATAGCTCCAGGTCTCGGTCATGACTTGCAACGTCTTGGCCGGTTCCGGATGGGTGGGTGCTGCCTCGGTTTCAGGCTGCTGAATCTCTTTACCGTCCTTGTCCTTGGCTACGTCAGCCTTGGCTGCGTCGGCTTTGGCTGCATCGGCTTTGGCAACTTCGCCTTTACCTTTCGCAGCGTCGGCCTTGCCAGCTTCAGGCTTGGCGGTCTCGGTTTTGGCGGCTTCAGGCTTCGGCGCATCGGTCTTGGCGATTTCTACCTGGTCGTTGGCAGATTCCTTGGCAACTGCCGGCTTGGCAGCTTCCTTGGCAGCAGCCTTCTTCTCTTCAGCTTTGTCTGCAACGAGCAGCGCAGGTTCCTTGCCCGGTTCGGCAGGGATCTCACGCAGCAGGTAAGCGCGCATTTCGGTTGGCTTGCCGGAATCCTTGACCTTCACACGCAGGGTCAGGCGGTAGCCTTTGGTGACCGGGTTATAGCGCAGGTTGTTTTCCACCAGTTCGACGTTGTCGTCAGTGGTCACCTGGCTGCGAATGGTCTTGTCTTCCGGCAATGCGGCCAGTACCGGGCCCACGAAATCGACCAGGAAGGCAAGGCTGCCATCCGGCTGACGGATCAGGTTGGACTGACGCACATCACCGATGGAGCGTTGGGTCTGCTTGACCCAGCCCAGATCCGGCGAGTGGATCGAGTTTTCCTGCATGGTCCAGTGCAGACGGTAATCGAATGCCATTTCCTTGCCCGGCTCTGCGAGAGTCTCAGGCTTCCAATAGGCCACGATGTTGTCGTTGGTCTCGTCGGCAGTCGGAATTTCGACCAGCTCGACGGTGCCCTTGCCCCAGTCACCCTTCGGCTCGATCCAGGCGCTTGGACGCTTGTCATAGCGGTCATCGAGGTCTTCGTACTGACTGAAGTCACGGCCACGTTGCAGCAGACCGAAACCACGCGGGTTTTCGACCGAGAAGCTGCTGATGGACAGATGTTTAGGGTTGTTCAGCGGACGCCACAGCCACTCACCGTTGGCAGCCTGAATCGACAGACCGCTGGAGTCGTGCAGTTCGCGACGGTAGTTAGGTACACGCGAAGGCTGGTTGGCACCGAACAGGAACATACTGGTCAATGGGGCCACACCGAGCTTGTTGACCTTGTCACGCAGGAACATGCGCGATTTGACGTCAACCAGAGTGTTGGTGCCAGGACGCAGGGTCAACTGATAAGCACCGGTAGCGCGCGGCGAGTCGAGCAGCGCGAAGATCACCAGATGGTTGTCATCCGGGCCCGGCTTCTCGATCCAGAATTCCTTGAAGCGCGGGAACTCTTCACCAGACGGCGATGCAGTGTCGATTGCCATGCCGCGTGCGGACAAGCCATAGACCTGACCCTTGCCGATCACGCGGAAGTAGCTCGCGCCCAGCATGGTCATGATTTCGTCCTGCTTGTCATCCTTGTTGATCGGATACAGGACACGGAAACCGGCATAACCCAGTTTCTCGGTGGATTTGGGGTCGATCTTCAGATCGCCGAAATCAAAACGGCTGGGGTCATACTTGATTTCGTCGACGCTGGTGGCGGTCACTTCGTTGATCTTGACCGGCGTGTCGAAGTGCATGCCCTGGTGGTAGAAAGACACTTTGAACGGAGTCTTCTCGCCCGCCCATTCGGCCTTGTCATCGCGGAAGCGAATCTTCTGATAGTCGGCAAACTTCATATCGCGAAGCTCGTTCGGCAGATTGCTCCTTGGAGCCTCGAACTTCTGCCCGGCCAGTTCTTTGGCTTTTGCCGTTACATCATCAAGATTGAACGCCCACAGCTGACCTGCACTGAACAGGCATACAAGGGCCGAGCTTGCCAGAAGTGCACTACGCAACCGCTTGACAGGTGTCTTTGGAGCATCACAGGGACTAACAATCACGAGCAACCCTCGCCGAAAAACAGATGAAAAAACCAACGGCCAGCTATCAATGCCGGGTTGGCGAGCATTGTTCCGACTCCGAATGGGCTTAATGATTCCCCAACCCGGTGTCAGAACCGCTTTTGTCATACCAAATGGACCAACAGTGTCGATCCCCGTAACGCGCGATTATCCAGCAGCGCACGCCACAACGCATCAGGTATGACAAAGAAATTTATTTCCCGTGCGACCGGAAAATTCAGGGGAGAAACGATGAAATCGTAGCTTATGTATCGAACAAAAATGTCACTGGGCCATCATTTATCAAATGCACTTGCATGTCCGCACCAAATTGGCCCGCAGCCACAGCGGTATGCGCGATTCTGGCCTGACTCAATAGATAGTCGAACAGCTCGGCGCCCAGCGCTGGAGCAGCGGCTTTCGAGAACCCCGCACGCAACCCGCTTTTGGTATCCGCGGCCAGCGTGAACTGCGAAACCAGCAACAACCCGCCACCTACCTCGCGCAAGGATAAATTCATCTTGCCGTCGGCATCGCTGAACACTCGATAATTGAGCAGCTTGTGCAGCAACTTATCGGCACTGGCGCGAGTGTCTTGAGGCTCTATGCCCACCAGCACCAGGATGCCCTGATCGATAGCGCCGACAACTTCGCTGCCCACCTCGACGCGTGCGTTTCANNTCGCACGCGCTGCAACAAACCTTTCATAAATGCCTTTCCAGACTCAAAACCAATACCAGACTACTGTCATGCTTCTTCGGGCGGGAGGTCGAGCAGGTTGCGCGCAACTTCTGCAGCGGCACGCACCAGCGCATCGGCGATACCGGATTCCGATGCCGAGTGGCCAGCCTCGCGAATGACCTGCAGTTCGCTGCCGGGCCAGTTCTGATGCAACTCCCAGGCATTATCCAGCGGGCAGATGACGTCATAACGACCGTGGACGATGATCGCCGGCAGGTGCGCGATCTTTGGCATGTCGCGAATCAACTGGTTTTCTTCAAGGAACGCCTTGTTCATGAAGTAATGGCATTCGATGCGCGCAATGGACAGCGCACGGTGCGGTTCGGCGAAGCGATCGACCACTTGCGGGTTGGGGCGCAAGGTTGCACAACGCCCTTCCCAGGTCGACCAGGCTTTGGCAGCGTGCATTTGGGCGATCTGGTCCGGCCCGGTGAGCCGCTTGTGGAAGGCAGCCAGTAGGTTGTCGCGCTCATCCAGTGGGATCGGCGCGACATAATCCTGCCAGTAATCAGGGAACAGACGGCTGGCACCCGCTTGATAGAACCAGTCGATTTCCTGCTGACGGGCCAGGAATATGCCTCGCAAAATCAGCGCGTGCACACGGTCAGGATGGGTCTGCGCGTAAGCCAGGGCCAGGGTCGAACCCCATGAGCCGCCAAACAGCACCCATTTGTCGATTCCGAGGTGCTCGCGAATCCGCTCCAGGTCCTCCACCAGTTTCCAGGTGGTATTGTTCTCAAGACTGGCATGCGGTGTGGAGCGACCGCAGCCACGCTGATCGAACGTTACGATACGGTACAGGTTAGGATCGAAATAGCAGCGACTGTGCGCATCGCATCCGGAACCAGGGCCGCCATGAATGAATACCACTGGCAACCCTTCTGGCGAGCCACTTTCATCGACGTAAAGCACATGCGGTTGTTCCACGGCCAGATCGTGCCGGGCGTAGGGTTTGATCTGCGGGTACAAAGTCTGCATAAGTGCTCCATAAGTCCAGTTCAGAGGCTTCTATTATTCTGCCGTTGGGCATCATAAACCCGAAACGAAGAATCAGCATGCTGCACGTCATTGATCGGGATGGAACGATCGATGCAAGCGTTTTGCCAATTTGGTCAGCGCGCGAACCAGAGCCGTTGCCCTGGGTCGAAGCGAGGGCGCTGCCTTCAATTATTTCTACTATTTTCAGGAAATAACTGACGACACGCCTACAGTCTAAGAATCCCGTTTTCCATTCGTCAGACTACTTGAGGTTGTACCGATGTCTCAGGAACCACTTGTTCGTGACGCTGATGTGGCTGCTTTCCGCGCCGCTGTGCTCGCCAAACTCACCTATTCGGTGGGCAAGGACCCCGACCATGCGTTTGAGCATGACTGGTTTGAAGCTGTTGCCCTTGCCGCCCGCGACCACATGGTCGAACACTGGATGGACCACACGCGGCAGATTTATCGCAAGGTCCAGAAGCGCGTTTACTACCTGTCTCTGGAATTCCTCATTGGCCGACTGCTCTACGACAGCCTGAGCAACCTCGGCCTGCTGGAAGTGGCTCGCGAAGCATTGACCGAGCTGGGTGTGGATATCGAACGTATCCGCTTGCTTGAACCGGATGCAGCGCTGGGCAACGGCGGCCTGGGTCGTCTGGCAGCGTGCTTCATGGAAAGCATGTCGACCCTGGGCATTGCCGGGCACGGTTATGGGATTCGTTACGAGCACGGGCTGTTTCGTCAGGGCATCGTCGACGGCTGGCAGCAGGAACAGACCGAAAACTGGCTGGACTTCGGCAACCCGTGGGAATTCGAGCGTCCTGAGGTGGTTTACTCCATCGGTTTCAGTGGCAGCGTCGACACTGTGGTGACCGAAGCGGGCGACTCGCGTCAGGTCTGGCGTCCGGGCGAAACCGTTCGGGCCATTGCTTACGACACCCCTGTGGTCGGCTGGCGCGGGAAAAGCGTCAACACCCTGCGTTTGTGGCGCGCCCGTGCGGTGGAAGACCTGCATCTGGAACGTTTCAACGCGGGCGACCACTTTGGCGCCGTCGCCGAAGTAGTGCGCGCCGAAAGTATTTCCCGCGTGCTATACCCGAACGATGCAACCGAAGCGGGCCAGGAACTGCGCCTGCGCCAGGAATACTTCTTTGTTTCCGCATCACTGCAGGATTTGCTGCGCCGCCATCTGAACCAGCACGCCACGCTGACCGATCTGCCAGACCATGCAGCGATTCAGATGAACGACACGCACCCGTCCATTGCGGTGGCCGAGCTGATGCGTCAGTTGATCGACAACCACAACATCCCGTGGGACACCGCCTGGAAAATCACCGTCGGCACCCTTGGCTACACCAACCATACGCTGCTGCCGGAAGCGCTGGAGACCTGGTCGGTCGGCCTGATGGAGCGGATGCTGCCGCGCCACATGCAGATCATCTACCTGATCAACGCACAACACATCGACACACTGCGTGCCAAAGGCGTCGACGACGTCAATGTGCTGCGTGCGGTATCGCTGATCGAAGAAGACAATGGTCGTCGGGTACGCATGGGCAACCTGGCGTTCCTCGGCTCGCACAGCGTCAACGGCGTTTCGGCGCTGCATACCCAACTGATGCGCAAGACCGTGTTTGCCGAGCTGCACAAGATCTATCCGGAGCGGATCAACAACAAGACCAACGGCATCACCTTCCGCCGCTGGCTGTTCCAGGCCAACCCGAAGCTGACCGAAATGCTCGTCGAAGCGCTGGGTGAGGACGTTCTGGATAATGCCGAGACTCGACTCAAAGAGCTTGAGCCGTTCGCCGATAAGTCTTCGTTCCGAAAGCAGATGGCCGACCAACGCCTGCACAGCAAGCGCGCACTGGCAGCGATCATTCATGAACGCTTGGGTATTGCCGTCAATCCTGCAGCGATGTTCGACGTCCAGGTCAAACGGATTCACGAATACAAACGCCAGTTGCTGAACCTGTTCCACACCGTCGCGCTGTATCAGGCGATTCGTGCCGAGCCAGGCACAGACTGGGTTCCGCGAGTGAAGATCTTCGCCGGCAAGGCGGCGGCCAGTTATCACTCGGCCAAACTGATCATCAAGCTGACCAACGATATCGCCCGGACCGTGAACAACGACCCGACGGTGCGTGGCCTGCTGAAAGTGGTGTTCATGCCCAACTACAACGTCAGTCTGGCGGAGAGCATCATCCCGGCAGCCGACCTGTCCGAGCAGATTTCTACGGCAGGCCTGGAAGCTTCAGGGACCAGTAACATGAAGTTCGGCCTCAACGGCGCCCTGACCATCGGCACGCTGGACGGTGCCAACGTGGAAATGAGCGAGCAGGTCGGGCTGGAGCACATGTTCATCTTCGGCATGTCCTCGCAACAGGTCGAAGCCCGCAAGCGCGCAGGCGAATTCAACGCGCATGGCGACGTGGCGGCATCGGGACGTTTGAGCGATGTGCTGCAAGCGATTCGTGGCGGCGTGTTCTCGCCGGATGATCCGAACCGTTACGTGGGGCTGATCGATCAGTTGCTGGATTATGACCGCTTCCTGGTCTGTGCCGACTTCGATTCCTACTGGGCAGCACAGGCCAAAGTCGAGGAACGCTGGCACGATTCAAAGGAATGGTGGCGCTCGGCGGTGCTCAACACCGCACGCATGGGCTGGTTCTCTTCGGACCGGACCATTCGCGAGTACGCCGGCGACATCTGGAAGGCGCTGGACTAACGTCAGAAACTGAAAAGACTCACAACCTCCGTGGGAGCGAGCTTGCTCGCGAAGAGGCCATTAAGGTCTCCGCAAAGAAGGCGCTCGAAACGACGCCTTCGTGAGCAAGCTCACTCCCACAAGCGCCTCAAGGATCTGTCTCAGTCCTGCAGAGACTCTGGTGCCCCCCGGCATAAAACATTACAAACGATGTCCGCCCGCCCCTATATACTGCGCTCGATGAACCTTCACACATCGAAAAGGATGTCGTCGCGTGCTTTGGATTTGTCTGGTGGTGGGCGGTGCAGCGCTGGGCTACGCGCTTAGCTATGACGAGTGGGCAGGTTCGCTGATCGGCGCAGTCATGGGCTGGGCCGTCTGGGCGGGCATTCGCATGCGCCTGCTTGGCAGGCAATCCGCCGACCAACTGCAACAACTGCTCGCAACCCGCCAATCCCTTGATGCCCTTGAGCAGCGCCTGAGCGCGCTCGAGCGTCAGTCCACATCCGGCATGCCACCTGCGCAGGACGCCGCACCGCTTCCAGTGGATGCGATCATTATCGAGGCACCCACTGATGGCCCCGAGCTGATCTGGGACCTGCCAGACGAAGAGCCGCAGGCAACAGGGCCTGTCGAACCCGCCACCGAGATCCGCCAGCCTTCAAAGGCAGCACAGCCCAATCTGCTGGACAGCGCCATCAATCGCGCAAAAGACTGGCTACTGGGCGGCAATACGGTACTGCGCGTGGGCGTAGTGGTGCTGTTTCTCGGGCTGGCCTTTCTGTTGCGCTACGCCACCGAAGGCATGGTCGTACCAATTGAAGCGCGCTACGCCGGTGTTGCAGCCACTGCGCTGGCCCTGCTCGGTCTGGGTTGGTGGCTGCGTTTGCGCAACGGTCCTTACGCGCTGATGTTGCAAGGCGCAGGCGTAGGCGTGCTGTACCTGACCGTCTTTGCGGCGATGAAATTGCACACCCTGCTCGATCCGGCAGCGGGCTTTGTGCTGCTGGTAGCAATCACCGCTTTCTCGGCCATTCTGGCGCTGACACAGAATGCTCTGGCCCTGGCCTGCGCCGGTACGCTGGGTGGATTCGCAGCACCACTGCTTGCTTCGACCGGGCAAGGCATCCACATCTCGCTGTTCAGTTACTTTGCCCTGCTCAACGCGGGCATCATTGCCATCGCCTGGTTCAAGGCCTGGCGCATTCTCAACCTGATCGGCTTCTTCGGCACGTTCGGCATCGGTTTCGCCTGGGGCATACGGGCTTACACCCCCGAGCTGTTCTGGAGCACCGAGCCCTTTCTGATTCTGTTCTTTGTGATGTACCTGGCCATCGGCCTGCTGTTTGCGCGTCGCAAGCTGCTGGAACTCACTGACGCGCCACCGGATGCCAGTCGCGAAACACTGCTGCGCTGGTCGGCACGTCAGGGTGATTACGTCGACGGCACCCTGCTGTTTGGCACGCCAATCGTCGGGTTCGGCCTGCAATACGCGCTGGTCGAACACCTTGAGTTCGGTGCCGCGCTGAGCGCGCTCGCGCTGGGCCTGATCTACATGGGTCTGGCACGCTGGCTGGCGGCACGTGCGAACGGCCGAACCGTTTTGTTGATGGAAACCTGCCTGGCGCTGGGCGTGGTGTTTGCCACGCTGGCCATCCCGCTGGGTCTCGGTTCGCAATGGACGACCTGCGCGTGGGCCGTGGAAGGCGCAGCGGTTTTCTGGCTGGGCCTGCGCCAGCATCGCAAACTGGCCCAGGTTTTCGGCCTGGTGTTGCAGGTGTGTGCCAGCGCAATGCTGATCAGTGATTCAGACAATTCCAGCTGGGCTGGTGACTACTGGACACCGATGATTCTGGCCATCGCGGCCCTGATCAGCGCCTGGAGCGTGTTCCGCTTCAACACCCTGATGATCATCGATCAGAAAATCGCCAGCACGGTACTGACGATATGGGGCGCGATCTGGTGGGCGGCTTCATTGATCAGCGTCGTGCAACTGTACGCACCGAACAGCGTGCAGACGCCACTGCTGTTGATCGCGGCTGCGCTCAGCGTAGCTATCTGGGCAGTGCTGGCCCTGCGTTTGCGCTGGCCAGACCTCGCCGTATTGTGCAGCGTACTCACGCCCGTCAGCGCCCTTCTGTTACTGGGCTCGCTGAGTGAGCATTACCACCCGGCCGCGAACTGGGGCTGGCTGGCCTGGGCAGCCGTGTTCGCCGTGCACCTGCTGACCTTGCGCTATCTGGCAGACACGCTGCCGATCCTCGCGCAACGTATCGCTCACACCACGGGCTGCCTGTTGATCATCGCCGTACTGGCACTGGAACTGCGTTTCGGCCTGCTGCAGCTGTCCGAGTCTTACAACGCCTGGCGCTGGCTGGGCTGGGCGATTCTGCCTGGCCTGTTCCTGTTGGCGATGAGCTCAGAGCGTCAGTGGCCATGGCCGGTGAAGGCTTGCCCCGAGGCCTACCATGTCGGGGCCGCGGCACCACTGGCGGCATTGATGCTGGCGTGGTTCTGGCTGGCGAACACGTTCAGCGACGGTGCGGCTGACCCGCTGCCTTATATCCCGCTGCTCAACCCGCTGGAAATCGGCCTGTTGCTGGCTCTGGCAGGAGCATGCCTGTGGATGCGCAAGTACCTCACGCGCCCTCGCAATGCTGCCTTGCTGGTGGCAGGCGCTTCGCTGTTTGCACTCGTCACGGCAACGGTCATGCGTACAGCCCATCATTGGGCTCAAGTACCGTGGCACACCGAGGCGTTGCTTGAGTCGATGCGCGTTCAGGCCGGGTTGTCGATCGTCTGGACGCTGATGGCGCTGGCACTGATGATCGGCGGTCATATGCGCAGCAACCGCGAGCTCTGGCTGGGCGGCGCAGCATTGATCGGTGTGGTGGTGATCAAGCTATTCTTCGTCGAGCTGAGCAACCGTGGCGGCATGGAGCGCATCGTCTCGTTCATCGGTGTTGGCATTCTGCTACTGGTGGTGGGATATTTCGCACCATTGCCGCCGAAACACTCTGCCAGAGAGGTCGGCGAAGAACCCGGCCCAGGCCCGACCGCCGCGCCGGATAAGCTATGAGGAAAACGTTCTTGAGTCATCCCGCCATGAAGATCGCCGTGCTTGGCCTGGCCTTGTGCACGGCGGTAACCGCCGTCGCCCAGGACAAACCGACGGACTTTGCCAGCCAGACCCCACTGAGCCTCAGCGGCGACGGGCCTTGGTATCGCATCGAGTTACCGCTTGCCGTCCAGTTGAATGCCCGGCAGGGCGACCTGGGTGATGTGCGCGTGTTCAATGCCGAAGGCCAGCCGCAGGCTTATTCGATCACGCCGCGACAGCCTGCACGCGAGCAGGAACCCACGCCAATCCCGGTCAAATGGTTTGCCCTTTACAGCACGCAGGAAGCAGGCGATGCCGCGCCGGTCATCCGTATCGAGCGCTCCAGCAACGGCAGCGTGATCGAGGTCCAGCCGCAAAGCGATATCGAGGCTGGTGAAGAAGTGCTGCGCGGCTGGTTGCTGGACACCAGCGCGATCAAGGCGCCACTGGAACAACTGGTGATCGACTGGAGCACCGAGCGTGAAGGTTTCCAGAACTTCAGCATCGAAGCCAGCGATGACCTGCAGCACTGGCGCAACTGGGGCGAAGGGCAGGTTGCCCGATTGTCATTTGCCGACGAAGTGATCGAGCAACGTGAAGTCGGCCTGCCCGGCCAGAGCGCCCGCTACCTGCGTCTGTTGTGGCGCGCCCCGCACAGCGCCCCCCTGTTGATCTCCGCCCACCTGCTCAGCGCCAGTACCGAAAGCCCGATCCCGCCGCTGACCTGGTCGCCACCGGTCAAGGGCGTCGTCGAGAGCCCCAACGAATATGTATGGCAACTGCCGAGCGGCTTGCCGGTAGGCCGCGTCAAGGTCGACATCGCCCAGCCCAACAGCCTCGCACCGGCGACGCTTTACGGCCGGATGGACGCGAAACAGCCCTGGCAGCCGATCAGCAGTGGCCTGTTGTACCGGTTGTCGCAGAACAACAGCGATGTCTTGCAGGACCAGCTGCAATTGTCCGGGCGCATCGTTCAACAGCTAAAACTGGTGGTGGATGATCGCGGCGGCGGGCTGGGCAGTGAAGCGCCGCAGTTGAGTGTGGCAGTGCCTGCCACGGAAATAGTATTCCTGGCGCGCGGTGAAGGGCCCTTCACGCTGGCCATCGGCAACCCGAACGTCAAGGCGGCGAACCTGTCGCTGGCCACCCTGATCCCCGACTTGAGCCCTGAAAAACTGGCCTCGCTTGGTACAGCGAAACCCGCTACGGCATCTGTTGCCAACATGGCAGCTGCGCCGATAGTGGCGCCGCAGAGCATGGACTTCAAACGCCTCGGGCTTTGGGCCGTTCTGCTGCTCGGGGTACTGTTTTTGGGCTGGATGGCGTTCAGCACGCTGCGCGCATCAAAACGCTGAAACACACAGGCTGTCGGGTGCGCTTTGCCCGACATCTGAACTGAAACAGTCATAAGCCAGTCTGATAGCAGTATTACGTCGCCACTCGCGTTAAACTGCGCGGGTTTTCATACCCCCTATTTTCGGAGCTATCCATGTCCCGCGTTACACTAAGTCGTTACTTGATTGAGCAGACTCGCAGCAACAACACCCCTGCCGATCTGCGCTTCCTGATCGAAGTTGTGGCGCGCGCATGCAAGGAAATCAGCCACGCCGTCTCCAAAGGCGCGCTGGGCGGCGTACTTGGCAGCATGGGCACCGAAAACGTTCAGGGCGAAGTGCAGAAAAAGCTCGATGTGATCTCCAACGAGATCCTGCTCGAAGCCAACGAATGGGGCGGTCACCTGGCCGGCATGGCGTCCGAAGAAATGGACAACGCCTACCAGATCCCGGGGAAATACCCGAAGGGCGCGTACCTGCTGGTTTTCGACCCGCTGGACGGCTCGTCGAACATCGACATCAACGCTCCGGTCGGCACCATCTTTTCGGTACTGCGTTGCCCGAACGAATACCTCAGCCAGAACGAAGCGCTGAATGAAAAGGCCTTCCTGCAGCCGGGCACCGAACAGGTCGCCGCCGGTTACGCCATCTACGGCCCGCAGACCATGCTGGTGCTGACTCTGGGCGACGGCGTGAAAGGCTTCACCCTGGACCGCGAAATGGGCAGCTTCGTGCTCACTCACGAAGACATCAAAATCCCGGAGTCCACCCAGGAATTCGCGATCAACATGTCCAACCAGCGCCACTGGGAAGCCCCGGTACAGCGCTACGTGAACGAATTGCTGGCCGGCGAAGAAGGCCCGTTGAAAAAGAACTACAACATGCGCTGGGTCGCTGCGATGGTTGCCGACGTGCACCGTATCCTCACCCGTGGCGGTCTGTTCATGTATCCGCGCGACAGCCGCGAGCCTTCCAAACCGGGCAAACTGCGTCTGATGTATGAAGCCAACCCGATGTCCTTCCTGGTCGAGCAGGCTGGCGGCGCGTCCACCGACGGTCATCAGCGCATTCTCGACATTCAGCCAGAAGGCTTGCACCAGCGCGTAGCGGTGTACCTGGGCTCGAAAGAAGAAGTCGAACGCGCTACCGCGTATCACAAAGAGTAAGAAGGCTTGCTGTGCGCCAGTGGTGATTCGGCCCGTTTGAATCACCACCCGGCGACAGGCAAACGAGCATTCGATGTTGCGTTCGGCACAGGCCTGCGGGCCAACCATCTGATCTACGGCATAAATCCTTGCGCCGTCCGGGAACCAGATTCCCTTTTTCTCTTCTAAGCTTGCGGTACTGCGCCAGCCTGCCTCCGCTTGCACTGCGACGCGACCCCCTTCCGTTCAGGAGCTACACCCATGTCCTTGCGCACTGTCGCGTTACTCTCGTTCTGCGTATTTCTGGCTGCCTGCAGCAAGATCACCCAGGAAAACTACTCGAAAATTTCAGCCGGCATGCCCAAGGCACAGGTCGAATCCTTGCTGGGCAGCCCGACGGAATGCTCCGGCGCACTGGGCATGTCCAGTTGCACATGGGGTGACCAGAACACCTTTATCAGCGTGCAGTATGCGGCAGACAAGGTTGTCCTGTTCTCGGGTCAGGGTCTGAAATAAAACATGATCAAGGTACTGGTACGTTTCGGAATTTTTGTCATGGCCAGCTTTCTGGCCATCGGTTTTGCCCACTCGGCTGACAACCTCGAGCCAAGGACAGTCGACAGCGTCGACCTCAAGCAGTATCAGGGCACCTGGTACGAGATCGCCCGCCTGCCAATGTTTTTCCAGCGCAAGTGCGCCCAGTCCGAGGCGCTTTACGCGCTCAAGGACGACGGCAACATTGCAGTGACCAACCGTTGCCGCACTATCGAGGGCAAGTGGGAAGAAGCAAAGGGCACTGCCTCGCCGCAAGTACCGGGCAAGACCGACAAGCTGTGGGTAGTGTTCGATAACTGGTTCTCGCGCCTGCTGCCGGGCGTTGCCAAGGGTGACTACTGGATTCTGGACGTCAGCGAAGGCTACCGGACCGCCGTGGTCGGCAACCCGGACCGCAAATACCTGTGGCTGCTGTCGCGCACGCCGACAGTGTCTGCATCGGTCAAGGAAAACATGCTGAGCAAGGCTCGCCAGCAAGGCTACGACACCTCCCGCCTGATCTGGCGCGAAGATGATTCGAAGATCGGCAAGGGCGAGAAGTAAGCGGACTCCACTTATTGTGCTCACGCTTGATCATCGTGCGACGCTCTGCGTCGCATGCCTTTCTGGA
>NZ_LJQT01000331.1:0-12435 GCF_001400515.1 Pseudomonas meliae
CATTCCCACGCGGAGCGTGCGGAACGATGACCCCAACTATCGTGCGACTCTCTGCGTCCGGTCTTGATTGTAAGGCGCGAGCGCGGGCTTCTAAAAATCGCCGCGCAACGTCAGGACGTAGTTGCGCGGGTCGCCGTAGTAGTTGCCGCGGTCGATGTCGCCGGTTGCCTTGTAGTATTTGCGATCCAGCAGGTTGTTGCCGTTGAGGGCCACCGACCAGTGTTCGTCGATCTTCCATGAGGCGCGTGCGTCCCAGATGGCGCGGCCAGGGTTGTCGATGGGCTGGGTCGACTCGTGCTCCGAGTAGCCGCTTTGCGCCGACACACCGCCGCCGACGGTCAGTCGACGCCAGGTGCCGGGCAGGTTGTAGCTGCTGGACAAGCGCAGCATGTGCCGGGGTGTTTCTGCTGAAATCGATTTCCCGTCGCTGCCGCGCGTGAGGTTGAAGGTGTAGCCGGCCAGGGTCTGCAAGCCCGGTAACGGCTCACCACTGATCTCCATGTCGATACCCTTGCTGCGCCGGATGTCGCCATTCACATAGCAGGTGCCGTAAGCGTCGTTGCTCAGGCACTGGCCCGCATTGGCATCGTCCTCGACCGCCACGTCTTTCTGTTTCACATAGAACAGCGCGAAAGACACGTTCAGGCGCTTGTCGAACAACTCGCCCTTGATGCCGGTTTCATGGCTGGCACCGATGGCCGGGTCGAGGAATGCGCCGGATGCCGTTCGATAACCGCTCTGCGGCAGGAAGATATCGGTGTAGCTGGCGTACCACGACCAGTCTCGGTTCAGATCGTAGATCACGCCAACGAACGGCGTGACCTGGTTTTCCTCCTGAGCGCGAGTAGTCACGCCTGCGGACTGGCTCTGATAGTCATACCAGCTGACCCGGCCGCCCATGACCAGGCTCAACGACTCGGTTGCTGTAAACGCCATAACGCTTGTCGCTGTAGTCGGTGCTGCGCCAGGCTGGACGCGCAGGTTCAGCAATCGCGTCGTGATCGGGATTGAAGATGTCCAGCGGCCGATTGCTGTTGACGGTGGCATAGCGCGAATCACGTTTTTGCTCAGACCAGTTGCCGCCGATGGTCAACTGGTGGGTCAGGCCAAAGGCGTCGAAACGACCGTCCAGATGGCTGTCGAAGCCGTCGCTTTGCAGCGTGTCCGAGCGAAACAGGGTTCTGACCAGTCGTGAACCGCTCTGGGTCGCAGGGTCTATGGCGCCTTGTGCGTACGCGACTTTCTGATCGAAAGCCCCATCGGAGTGAGTGGCAGACAGTGTGCCGCTCCAGTTCTCGTCAAAGCGGGTTTCCAGTTCGCTGAACACCTCGTCGGTGCGGGTCTGATGACGGTTCCAGTCCTGGGCCAAGGAGGTGGAACGCGGCAGATCAATCGCTTTGCCGTTGCTGTAGCGGGGCAGGCCGAAAATCGAATAGCCGTGGGTATCCGCGCTTTGATGGCGCAGGCCCAGCGTGAGTGTGGTGTCTTCGCTCAGGTCGGTTTCCAGAATGCCGTACAACAGCGGCGCAGTCTTTTTCAGGCCGTCGATGAAGTATCCACGGTCTTCGTAAGACGTGACAAAACGCCCGCGCACGCTGCCCGAGTCGTTGAGCTTGCTGCTGCCATCCAGATCGACCCGGTACTGGTCCCAACTGCCGGCGCGGGTGGTGATCGAGAACTGCGGTAAGGCGGTCGGCCGCTTGCGCACCAGATTGACCGCGCCGATCAACAGCCCGGCAGCACCGCGCAGCACTTCAACGCGGTCGTAGATCTCCGTGTCCGGGGTCATCCAGCCGGTCACGCTGTAACCCTGACCGGCAACGCCATCGATGGTGTAGCTCTCGTCTTCCAGCGCGAAGCCCCGCGAGCTGAACACATGAGAGCCAAAGTTGCGTTGCGAAAAGGTGATGCCAGGCGTCTGCGCCATCACCTCGTCGAGGCCGTTGAGGTTTTTGTCGTTCATCAACTGACGGGTCATGACCGTGACCGATTGCGGGGTTTCGCGCAGCGATTGTGATGCCTTGTTGATGCTCACGCCGGTCGCCGCATACGAGCCGCTGCCCTCGGTGGTGATACCGAACGGGTCGCCCTTGATCGCCACTGGCCCAAGGTTCATGGGTTGCGCTGACGCCGCGCTGCCGAGGGTCAGGGTGTCGGCCTCGAGGTTGTGCGTTACACCAGCCTGTTTCAGCAGATCCGCGACCGCCTGTTCAGGCGTCAACCTGCCGTGCACCGGGCTGCTGAACTTGCCGTTCACATCATCGGGGTTGTAAAGAATTTGCAGGTCGCCCTGGCGCCCCAGCTCTTTAAGGGCGCTGTTCAAGGGTTGTGCGGGGATATCGAAGTCGAACTCTTCAGCCAGTGCCTCGCCCTGAAAAGCCAATGCCAGCACCAGCCCGCCCAGACGCAAGCCAAGCGTTTTCACGCGGCCTGTGCGCAGACGGCTGAAGGGTGTTGGCATGGGAAGGATGGCTCATTGAAATCGAGGGTGCAGGATAAATGCAAATACCTGTGGGAGCGAACTTGTTCGCGAAGACGGTCGTTCAGACAATGCATTTTCTGAGAACATACTGACTTCTTCGCGAACAAACGAAGCGTCGCCCGGCTCGCTCCCACGGCCTTCGGCCAGAATCAAAAGCCTGGACTCAGATCAGAAATCCCCCCGCAAGGTCAGGACATAGCTGCGCGGTTCGCCGTAGACGTTGGAGCGGTCGGTGGCGATCGAGGTGCTGTAGTACTTGCGGTCGAAGAGGTTTTCGGCGTTGAGCGACACCTTCCAGTTCTCGTCCAGTTTCCACGAGGCTCGCGCATCCCAGATGGCCTTGCCAGAAACGCCCAGCTGTTTGTTGGACGGCACTTCATAGCCCGAATCTGCCGACACGCCGGTGCCCAGGGTCAGGCGGTTCCATGCGCCCGGCAGGTTGTAGCTGGTGTTGAGGCGCAGCATGTGTTTCGGTGTTTCGTAGGCTACATCTGCATCGCCATTGTTACGCAGCATGTTGAAGGTATAGCCGCCGAATACCTGCAGGCCTGGCAACACTTCACCGCTGGCTTCGACGTCGACACCCTTGCTACGGCTGATGCCGTCCTGCAGGTAGCAGGAGCCGTCGGAGCTGGTCGGGCAGGTCTGAGTAGTGTTCACGTCCAGCGCGGCGACATCTTTCTGTTTGATGTAGAACAGCGCCATCGACAGGTTCATGCGCTTGTCGAACAGTTCACCCTTGAAGCCCGTTTCGTAGTTGGAACCGATGGCCGGGTCCAGCGGCGAGCCGCCTGCGGTTACGTAGTTGGCTTGTGGCGTGAAGATGTCGGCATAGCTGGCGTACCACGACCAGTTGTCGTTGATGTCGTAGATCAGGCCGGCAAACGGGGTGAATTCCTGAGTCTGCTTGGATTCGTAACTGTTGGCCGCACCGGTTTTGACGTCGTACTTGTAGTCATACCAGCTCAGGCGGCTGCCCAGAACCACGCTCAACGGCTCGCTCAGGTGAATACGCGTGTTGGCGTACAGGCCTGCGCGTTCTTCGGTGGTGTCGATGTCGGTGGTCCAGGCCGGACGGACCGGTTTGGCGAAAGCGCTCTGGTCGACATCAAAGACGTTGACTGCGGTGCGTCTCGTCACGGTCGCCTGATGCGTGTTGGCGTCCTGCTTTGACCAGTCAGCCCCCAGGGTTACCTGATGCTCAAGGCCGAACGCGTTGAAGTTACCTTCAAGTTGACTGTTCAGACCGACGCTGTCGACCTCGTCCTTGCGAAACAGTGTGCCCTGAAAATTGGAGCCCGCCAGCGTCGTTGGGTTTACTGCGCCTCGTGCGTAGGCAATGTTCTGATCAAAACCGCCCTGCGAGTAAGTAAGCGACGTGCGGCTGGTCCAGTCCTCATTGAAGCGATGCGCGACTTCGGTAAAGACCTCGGTCATGTCGCTTTCAAGACGGTTCCACTTCTGCGCCAGATTGGTCGAGCGCGACAGGCCCAGCGACTGGCCGTTGCTGTAGCGCGGCAGGCCGTAGATCGAGTATCCATTGATGACCTGTTCCTGGCGACGCAGGCTCATGGTCAGCGTGGTGTCATCGCTCAGGTCGGCTTCGACGATGCCGTACAGCAGCGGGGTGCGGCTGTCGCGTCCATCCAGGTACGAACCACTGTCATCGTAAGCCGCGACCATGCGCCCGCGCAGCGTACGCGAATCGTTGAGCTTGCCGCTGCCATCCAGATCGACGCGGTACTGGTCCCACGAACCTGCGCGAGTGGTGATCGAAAATTTGTTGTCGGCGGTCGGGCGTTTGCGCACCAGATTGACCGCGCCACCGGGCTGACCGGCACCTACCAGCAGGCCAGACGCGCCGCGCAATACCTCCACACGGTCATAGATGGCCATGTCCGGCTGCATCCAGCCGGTGATCTGATAGCCCTGGCCGCCAATGCCGTCGACCAGAAAGCTCTCCGCCAGCAGCGAGAAGCCGCGCGAGGTATACACGTGACCGCCGAAGTTACGGTACTGGAAGGTGATCCCCGGAGTGTCTTCCAGAACCTTGCTCAGGCTGTTGAGGTTGTTGTCATCCATGACTTGCCGAGTCACCACGCTTACAGACTGCGGTGTTTCACGCAGCGACTGTGGCGCGCCCTTGCCGATACTTACCGCGCCGGTGGTGTAAGAGCCAGTGCCGTCAGTGGCGGTGCCCAGGTACTGCGAGTCGATCGCGGTCGGGGCTAGGTTGACCGTGCCCGTGGTGGTCGAACCGTCTGCGGCGGTTTCCTGTGCCTGGCTGGCCACCGGCATGCAGAGCGCAAGGCCCATGGCCGCCATGGATGGCCGGGAGCGGAACATCTGACTGAGCATCAACGCTTTGCTGAGCGGGGTAAGTCGTGACGGGTTGTGCATGAATTGGCTCTTTCCAGTGGGTATCGGCAAGGAGATTGAGAGCGTTGTTCAGGTCTGCGCAGTCGGGTTCAGCCGTCGACGGGGCAGGCGTGAGCAACTTTTTTATAAGGCGCTGCGCGGGAGATGGCTGTGCACGCAATTCGCTGTTAATGAGAACGAAAGCGAATAACGTTTATTTAATGAATTTTTCACAATTCCGGAAAAAAGATGGCGCTTGGCTATCTGATTAGGGCGGGTATGACTTCGCCGGGTAACAAAAAGCCCCGCTCGCGGACTGGCCGGGCGGGGCTTTCGAGGCGTGGATGAATCAGGCCGGAATGGTTTTGTCGTAAGTGTCGTTTTGCACCTGCTCGACCTGAATCTGCCCGGTCTGCATGCGTACCAGTTGGTCGGCGATGTAGAAATAGCGGTCGTCATGGGAGATGACGATGATGGTCTTGCCTTGCTGCTTCAGCTCCGGCAGCAGTTCGGTGTAGAACACGCGCCGGAACGCCGGGTCCTGATCGGCAGCCCACTCGTCGAAGACCAGCACCTGACGCTCGTCCAGCCACGCGTTGATCAGTGCCAGACGCTTGCGCTGACCGGTCGACAGGTCGGTGGTGGTGAAGGCACCGTCCTTTATGCTGACCTTGTGCGCGATGTCCAGCCGCTCCAGGTATTTGCCGGCGTCTTGCGGCAGCGCGGCCTGCCCCTGCAACGGCTCATCAAACAGGTAGTAATCGGCAAAGATCGTAGTGAATAACTGGCGGTAGTCATCCAGGTTTTCCGGGGTGACGGTCTGCCCATTGAGGCGGATTTCGCCCTGTTGCGGCGTGTACAGACCCAGCAGCAGCTTGATCAACGTGGTCTTGCCACAGCCGTTTTCGCCGACGATGAACACGATATCGCCCTGTTTGATGCTCAAATCGACCGGGCCGAGATGAAAGGCGTCGCTGCCCTCGACCGGCGGGTAGTCATAGCGCAGGTTGTGCAGTTCCAGGGTTTGCATATTGGCCAGCGAATTGGGGCGGTCGCTGACCAGCAAGTGGGGTTCGGGGTTGGAAAACTTCCACGACAGTTCGGCGATACGGCGCATGGCGATCTGCGCGCGGCTGATGCCGGGCAGGGCTGTGATCAGGCGTTCCAGCGGGCCTTTCATGTACAGCATCACCAGCACGAAGCCGCCCAGCACGGTTTTTTCAGTGGTCGGCCACATGGCCTGGAAGGCGATGGCGATGCCGATCACGGCAAAGAACAGCATCGAACCGAAGGTTTCCGCGCTGACGAAAATATTGGCGGCGCGAATGTTCGAGCGGCAGATGTGCTCGGTGGCACCGTGAATCTTCTCGTCGAGCATGTGCTGGCGACGCTTGCGCTGAATGCGCAGCTCCTTGGCACCCGCAGACAGCGCCTGATAGTGCTTCTGCAATTCGTCTTCGCTGTTGCGCGCCGCCAGAATGCTACGCATGCCGTACGCATGGGCCAGGTACTGCGCGCCGGTGCCGAGCACCACGGTGAGCACGGTCAGCGCCAGAATCTGCCAGGACAGCAGTGCCAGATAGGTCAGGCAGCCCAGGGTGACGGTGAACGAGATGACCATCGGTGCGACCGACAGGGCGAAGGTGCTGATGGTGTTGACGTCGTTGAGCAGCACCGGAATCAGACGGTGCGAGCGATAACGCTCCAGTTGCTCGATGGGTGCCACCAGCACCTTGGCAGCCAGCTCACGGCGCAGGTTGGCGACCACGCGCTGGCCAACGTAGTTGGTCGACAGGTTGGACAGTGTCGAGCAGGCCAGGGTCAGCACACACAACCCGGCAAACAGCAGCGCGGTCTGCGTGTCCGGGCCGCCGGGCATGTTCATCGCGTTGTTGATGGTGGCCAGCAGGCCGGTGACGCTCAGACCGCTGACAATACCCAGCACGGTCGACAGCGCCACCAGCCACCAGAAGGGCTTGAGGATTCTCAGGGTTTCCCGGGCGAGGCTTTCAGTTTTGCGGGTCATGGTGTGTCTCGTCAGTGTCCGTGAGTGCGGCCCGCGTCTGTCGCAGGCCGCAGGCGCGCATGAAGTCCGTTACAGGTCGCGGGCGACCCGGAAACCCAGCCAGTCGCCACGCACATCCGGCTGACGGCTGTTGCGGTTGCCGGAGCGGGAGAAGATCGGCGCTTCGGTCCAGTCATTGCCGCGAATCATTTTCCAGGTGCAATCGCCAGCCAGCCACGCGCTGCCGTCAGTGGGCGCGCCGTTGTAGTTGCTGGTCTCGCAATCGGCGGTCCATTCGTAGACATTGCCGTGGGCGTCGTAAATGCCGAAATCGTTGGGGCTGTAGCTGCCAGCGGGTGCGGTGTAGCTGAAGCCGTCTTCCGGGCCGTAGGTGTTGGCGTGTTTGGCGATGCTGTAAGGCTTGCCTTCGTCCATCGGGAACGGGAAAGAGCCCTTGCTGCCGCCACGTGCCGCGTATTCGCGCTGCGCTTCGCTGACCATGTGATAGGACTTGCCGGTCTTCTTCGACAGCCATTCGACATAGGCCCTGGCTTCGTTCCAGTCCATGCACACGGCGGGCTGGCGCGCCGTCAGCGGGTAGCGTGGCTTGCCGGCCTTGCACTCGCGGCCTGGACGGGTATCGCCATCCGGCATCTTGTAGCCGGAGCTCTTGATATAGGCATTCCACTCGCCGCTCAGCACCTGAAAACGGCTGATGGCGAACGGTTTGGCGAAGGTCACGTCGTGTAGCGGGCCTTCGTCCGGCTGGCGACCCAATTCTTCCTCGGGTGCGCCCATGGTGAAAGTACCCGCAGGCAGCACGACCATTTCCGGGCAATCCTTGCAGTCCTTGAACACTTTTCCGGGCGCAGGCGTGGCGGCGAGGGTTGTGCCGCAGAACAACAGGCCGAGCAGAGCGGAAAGGGGCAGCAGTGTTTTTTTCATGACGGGTCTCGATGGAAAACGGAAAACAGTGGATTCAGTGCACGCACGTCAGCTGCGCTGGCTGAGCAGGGCCATGAATCGATCGATTTCGGCCTCGTTGTTCAGCAATCCCGGCGCGGTGCGCACCACCGGGCCGACATCGCGGCTCACGGCGTCCACGACCATGCGTTGTTTCATCAGCCAGGCGGCCACCTCGTCACTTTCCTGGCCCTTGAGCCGGAAGAAACTGAAACCCGCCGACAGTGCCGGGTCCATCGGTGTCACCAGTTCGACGTTGGGCTGCGCCTTGAGGCGCTGCTTGAGGTAGCTGTTAAGCTCGTGAATGCGCGCCTGCACGTCGGCTTTGCCCAGTTGCAGGTGCAGCTTGAACGCCTCGTTCAGTGCCCAGCGGTATTCGAACGAGTGATAACCGCCGGGCGTCATGATCGTGCTGAAACCAGTGGCTTCCGAGAACGTCGGGATCAGTGGGGTGAGGTCTTTGACCTGCTCCGAGCGGGCGCAGACAATGCCTGTACCGCGCGGGCCGAACATCCACTTGTGAGTGCCGGCGACATAGAAGTCGCACTTCATGTCCGGGAAATCCAGGTTCTCGACGCCAAACCCGTGTACGCCGTCGACCACATACAGAATGCGGTCTTTGTCGTCACGGTTGCGGTTGTGTTCCTCGACCAGATCGCCGATGGCCCCGATAGGCAATTTCACACCACTGCCGGACTGCACCCAGGTCATGCCCAGCACTCGCGTCTTCGGCTGAATACTGCGCGCAATGGAGCCGATGATTTCGTCTGCCGACACGGTCGCCGGGTCTTTGAACAGGCGAATCTTGCGCACCTGAGTGCCTTCGCGCTGCTGGCGGAATTTGAGGATGTCGCGGGTGCAGGAATGCTCGTGCTCGGTGGTCAGAATCTCCTGATCCGGGCGCACATGCAGACCGCCGTAGATGATCGCCAGCCCTTCGGTGGTGCTGCCGGTGAGGGCGATCTGGCCAGGCTGGGCATTCAGGTACTTGCCCGCCCAGACGCGAACTTCATGTTCGCGGCGCTCGGTTTCCCCCAGGTCCCAGTCCATCGCCAGTCCGGGGTTGCGGTCGATGCGCGCGCGATGCTGTTCGATGGCCTCGCGAACCGGAGTGGGGTGCGAGGTGACCAGAAAATTGGAAAGGTGGACGTAATCCGGGTCCTGATTGAACAGCTGTTTCAAGCGCGCCCATTTGTCTGTGGATGTCGGTGCAGGTGCGGACGCCAGTGCCGTTGACGCAAGACCGGAGCCCAGTGGCAAGGCTGCGGCCAGCACTCCGGCCTGTTTGAGGAAGGTTCTGCGGTCAGTCATGAGCGGTAGCGCCTGATGTTCGGCTAGCGGCATTCGAAAGGTTGGTTTGTTTCGCATCCGGACGCGCCGAAGCCTGCACCTGCTCCCAGACGCGCAGAAAATTGCCGCCCCAGAGCTTGGTGATATCCGCTTCGGCGTAACCGCGCTCGATCAGCTCGGCGGTCACGTTGCGAATCTCGCTGACATCGTTGAAGCCTTTTACGCCACCGCCATCATTGAAATCGGAGCTGATGCCGACATGGTCGATACCGATCTTTCTGACCGTGTAATCGATGGCGTCGACGAAATCCTTGACCGTGGCCTTGGGCTCTTCTTCAAGGATCGCGTACAGCTTGCTGGCGTAGGCACCGAAGCGCTGTTCCGGCCAGACCGTGATAATCGCGTCGCCGGGCATCAGTGCCATGGCCAGGTTGGGCAGTGGCGGCAGGTCGAAGTCCTTGCGCAGGGCGTTGAGCTTGTCCTGAGTCTTCTGGGTCAGCGGCTTCAAATAGGCCGGGAAAGCCACGATCTGCACCACGCCGCCACTGCGCTTGATGAGCTGCATTTCCTCGTCGCTGAGGTTGCGCGGGATGTCCACCAGCGCACGCGGGGCCGAGTGCGAGGCGACCATTGGCGTACGGCTCAACTGGCTCACCTGCTCCAGTGCCTTGCTCGACATTTGCGAGACATCAATGATCACGGCCAGGTCGTTGAGGCGCTGCACTGCCTGCTTGCCGATTTCCGACAGGCCGCCCAGCGCGTCGGGCGTGTCGTTTAGAAAGGGCAGGGGGCGTGAAGAGTCGGCCCAGCTGTTATTACCGACGTAACTGAAACCGAACATGCGCATGCCGCGCGCTGTCCAGTGGTCCAGCAGGCTGAGGTCATTGCCCAGCGGATAGGCGTTGAGCATGCTGATAAAAATCGCAAACTTGCCCTCGCCGTGCAGGCGGCGCATGTCGTCGGGGGTATAGGCGATGCCGACCTGATTGGGGAAATCCCGAACCATGCCGGTGATGATCTTGTAGCGCACTTCCTGCTGGTGGCGCGCTTCGTCGACAAAGCCGGGTGTCGGGCGATGCGGGGCATTGTCGCCGTTCCAGATTTCCGGCCAGCCGAATACCGTCAGTGCTGCGCCGGACAAGCGCCCGCGTGCGGTTTTCACCAGATCGAACTGGCCCGAACCGTCCTTGTCGGCTTCATTGCCCTCGCTGCCGAATTTCATCGGCACGGTGATGTGGCTGTCGAAGGAAATGATCCGCTCTTGCAGGTCGTCGGCCTGCTTCATGACCTTGACCGGGTAACCGGCAGGCGACCAGTAATTCCAGGCCAGAAAACCCGCGCCTGCACTGATGGCCAGGGCCAGCGGCAGGCCGATGAAGAGAGCCTTTTTCCAACGCGGTCTTGTCATTTCCGTCTCGTTCAGATTAACCGTTGCGCAGCCTGCAAGGGCTGTTGCTATCTGGTGGAGAACGAGCGGATGGGCGAAAAATTTAGCGCCGTATCCTGGATTCAGACGCTGAACTAAATTTGTCTGCCGGGTTTACGTTCTAGCTTGGATAACGGCTGTCTCGGTGCTGGAACAGGTAGGGTAATGACGATTTCTCGACGAGGGTTCATAGCAGGGCTGGCGCTGACCGGCGCGGCAGTTCCGGCTGCCTATTATGCGCATCGGGAATTCACCCGTGTCGAGGAACCCGTGACACCGGGCGAGGCCACGGTCGGGCCCGCAGATACGTCTACCCAGCGCCTGGCCGACAAGCTGCGCGGGGTATGGACGCTGCGTTTCGAAGGGCGTGATGCCGGGCTGGCCGATGCGCCGCTTGAAGGTCTGGAAATGTTTCTCGACATTGCCCCGCGCGGTCGCGGCCTGCGCGGTTATATCGATACGCCGGAGCAATTGCGCAGCGACGCACAGCCACGCTTCCGGGTGATTGGCGACCTGCAACCGGCCGACGCGGCAAAGCTGTATCTGCGGGTCATGGATGGCCATGCTGGCAATGATCCGCACAGCGACACTCCGGATTACGAATTCAGCCTGACCCTTGATGAAGTCTGGGGCGCGTTCGGCAATGCGGGCAGCGGCACGTTGAGCGGACGTATCGAACCTCTTGACCGGCCATTGGCCCTGCCGGAGCTGGAAAACCGCCTGATTGCCATCAAGCAGGTGTTCCCTGAGGCGCGCGAGCGGGTCGGCCTGAGTCCGCCGTTTCTGGCCTGGCTGGTTTCCAAGGAGCATCGCTTGTTTCACCAGCTGTGGCATGCCTCTCGGGACAAATGGCACAAGCTGCCCGAAGACAAGCGCAACGCCCTGCGTGGTATCGGCTGGCAGCCGGGGCCGCGCGAGAAAGAGCGTGATGCGCGCGGCCCGCACAAGGACCGCAACGGTTCGGGTGAAGACTTCTTTTACATGCACCGGCACATGCTGATTCAGGCGCGCAAGATTCAGGACCTGCCGTCGTGGCTGCGGTTTCCGTTGCCTCAGCCTGAGCTGGAGCGTGACCGGTTGGGTTTCGCACGTTATTTCGATAATCACGACGGTTGTTCGCTGCCGCCCAACTGGCTGGCCCAGGGCGATGAGGAATACACGCAACTGGTCAGCGATATCAAAAGCCACGAGACGTTTCACACGCACTTTCAGGTCTGGGAGTCGCAGTACCGCGACCCGCGCTTTCTGTCGAAGCTGACGTTGGGGCAGTTTGGTTCGCAGGTTGAGCTGGAACTGCACGACTGGTTGCACATGCGTTGGGCCTCCGTCGCTCGCGACCCCGCCAACGGCCAGCCGGTGCCCATGGCGCGTCGTTCGGACGACTTCGCCGAGCGCTGGTTCGAGCCGGAAAACGACTTTCTCGCCGATCCGTTTTCATCGCATGTGAACCCGGTGTTTTGGATGTTTCACGGCTGGATCGACGACCGCATCGACGACTGGTTCCGCGCCCACAAGCGCTTTCATCCGGGTGAAGTGAAGCGCCTGGAAGTCAATGGCGTGCCGTGGTTCGCGGCGGGCCGCTGGGTCGAAGTCAGCGACCCGTGGCTGGGGCCGGAAACCCACGGCTGCAGCACCGTGCCCGGGCAGGCGGCAGGCACGACCATGGAAATGGACCCGGAAGTCATGAAGCTTGCGCTGCGCATTACCTTTGCGGCGGATGACAAATTGAGCAACCTGCTACGCCGCGTGCCGCGCAGGCCTTGGTATGCAAGGAATCTGTTGCCGGAGAGGTGGTTTTAGCGAACGGTCGTTGAGATGATCGTTCCGCACGCTCAAGCGTGGGAATGCAGGTCATGACGCTCTGCGTCGCAAAGAGGACGCGGAGCGTCCCGAACGGCATGCGACGCGGAG
>NZ_LJQT01000097.1:0-142 GCF_001400515.1 Pseudomonas meliae
TTAGGAAGTCTTTTTCAGAGTTTCCCTGGGTCATTCAAGTACAGACACATCTGTTAATAGTAAATATCAAGAGCCGAACATGAGCCCGATCAACTGTTTTAAGTATCCTCTGAAAAAGTCCATTTTTTTGGAGAGGAACCGG
>NZ_LJQT01000097.1:152-2048 GCF_001400515.1 Pseudomonas meliae
TTTTCAGACCTTCCTTAAATGCTCAGACTGCATGCTCAGGTCAGCGGACTCATGACGGCCTTGCGATACGCCGGACGCGTCTTGAGGCGTGCATACCAGGCTTGGAGGTGGGGCAGCGGCGGACGTTCAATCGGCATTTCGAACCATCCGTAAGCGAAGCACCCCAGGGGAATGTCGCCCATGCCAAAAGCTTCGCCGGACAGGTAAGGCTGGCGAGACAGGGCCTCATCGGCGACCAGCAACAGACTGTGCAGGGTCTTGATGCCTTGCTCGATGGCCGGCCAGTCCTGTTTCTCGGGCGGGGTGCGTACCACGCCCCAGAATACCGGGCTGAACGGGGCCGCGATGGTCGAGGAGGTCCAGTCCATCCACTTGTCTGCGTTGGCGCGGGCCTGAAGGTCAGCGGGGTATAAGTCCGAGTCCGGGGCATGGCGGGCGGCCAGATAGCGTACGATCGCGTTCGACTCCCAAAGCACGAAGTCGCCGTCTTCAATAATGGGAATCCGGCCATTGGGGTTTTTCGCGCGGTAAGCTGCTTCATTGACCAGCCCGAATGCCCCTCCGGCGTCCTGCGTCTCGTAGGGCACGCCCACTTCTTCGGCAATCCAGAGTGCCTTGCGCACATTGCTGGAATTCTTCCGTCCCCATATCTTGAGCATTGCGTTCCCCTCGCAGTCGCTGATAAATAAAGGCTCACAGTCTACCCAGAAGCGACGGCAACTTCCTCGTCAACCAGGGGTCACTATCGATGTCGCCTCACCACTGCCCGGCGACCAGTTCTTGATCGCTGCCACGGCGGCGGTCATCACGGAGGAATACCTATGCTGTTGTTGTGGATTGTAGTGCTGGTCGTCGGCATTGCCTGGCTGGCCCATCGGCGTACCGCCCCGCTCCCGGCGCTTGGCGTGGTAGCCGTCTACCTGCTTGGCCATGGGCATTTTCAGCCACGCGCCAGGATGGCTGCTGACTGTTTTCTGGGTGCTGTGGCTGGCAGTGTTCGTACCTGTTGTGCTGCCCGAACTGCGCCGCAAGCACTTCAGCGCGCCCATGTTCAGCTGGTTTCAGAAAGTGCTGCCGCCCATGTCGGAAACCGAGCGCGATGCGATTGACGCCGGTACGGTCTGGTGGGATGGCGAGCTGTTCAGCGGTCGCCCGGACTGGGACAAGCTGCTGGCCTATCCAAAAGTCCAGCTCACCGAAGAAGAACAGGCCTTTATCGACGGGCCGACCGAAGAACTCTGCGCGATGGTCAGCGACTGGGAAATCGGTCAGGCCATGGACCTGCCGCCTGAAGCCTGGGCGCACATGAAAGAGCACGGGTTCTTTGCCCTGATCATTCCGAAAGAATTCGGTGGCAAGGGCTTCTCGGCCTACGCCCACTCTCAGGTGGCCATGAAACTGGCCACCCGCAGCGGCGACCTGGCCTCCACCGTGATGGTGCCCAACTCCCTCGGCCCTGCTGAATTGCTGCTGCATTATGGCACTGACGAACAGCGCAACCATTACCTGCCACGTCTGGCACGTGGCGAAGATATCCCCTGCTTCGCGCTGACGGGTCCATTGGCAGGTTCCGATGCGGGCGCGATGCCCGACACCGGGGTTATCTGCAAAGGTCAGTGGCAAGGCGAGGAAGTCATCGGCCTGCGCCTGACCTGGGAAAAGCGCTACATTACCCTTGGCCCGGTCGCCACCCTGCTCGGCCTGGCTTTCAAGGCTTACGACCCTGAGCACTTGCTCGGCGAAAAAGAAGATCTGGGCATCAGCCTGGCGCTGATTCCGACCGACACGCCCGGCGTGGAAATCGGCCGCCGTCACCTGCCATTGGGTGCAGCGTTCATGAACGGCCCCAACTCGGGCAAGGACGTGTTCATCCCGCTGAGCTACCTGATCGGCGGC
>NZ_LJQT01000097.1:2058-11227 GCF_001400515.1 Pseudomonas meliae
CCAGCCAATGCTCGGCAAAGGCTGGATGATGCTGATGAACTGCCTGTCGGTAGGACGTTCGATTTCGCTGCCCGCGGTCGGCACCGGCGCTGCCAAGTACACCAGCCTGGTGACCGGCCAGTACGCCAAGGTGCGCGAGCAATTCAATGTGCCGCTGTCGGCGTTCGAAGGTATTCAGGAAGCGCTGGCGCGCATCGGCGGCAACGCCTGGCTGATGGACAGCGCGCGCATGCTGACCGCCAATGCGGTCGATCTGGGAGAAAAACCCTCGGTGCTCTCCGCGATCCTCAAATACCACCTGACCGAGCGTGGCCGCGAATGTATCGGTCACGCCATGGATGTGCATGGCGGCCAGGGCATCATCATGGGCCCGAACAACTACCTGGGCCGCAACTGGCAAGGTGCGCCGATCTTCATCACCGTTGAAGGGGCGAATATCCTTTCACGTAACCTGATGATCTTCGGCCAGGGTGCCATTCGCTGCCATCCATTCGTGCTCAAGGAAATGGCCTTGGCCGGTCGCGAAGACAAGCAGCAGGCGCTGCTCGAGTTTGACGCGCTCCTGCTCAAGCACATCGGTTTTGCGGTGAGCAACGCCGCCAGCACCCTGATTCTTAATCTGGGCTTTGGCCATTTTGAAAGAGCACCGGGCAACAGCCTGAGCCAAGGCTACTTCCGCGCGTTGAACCGTCAGGCAGCAGCTTTCGCGATGTTGGCGGACTTGAGCATGATGCTGCTGGGCGGCGAGTTGAAACGCCGCGAACGCCTGTCGGCGCGTCTCGGTGACGTGCTCAGTCATATGTATATGGCTTCGGCGGCACTCAAGCGCTACCACGATCTTGGCTCGCCAGATCACATGAGCCCGCTGTTTCGCTGGGCCATGGAAGAAAGTCTGGGCCATTCGGAACGTGCCATGGACGAAATCCTCGGCAACTTCCCTAACCGTGTGCTGGGTGGGCTGTTGCGTGCAGTGGTGTTCCCGTTCGGTCGTCGCCACAAGGGCCCTTCGGACAAGCTGGACGCCGAAGTTGCACAGGTACTGGGCCGCGCCAAGGGCGATCCGACACTGGAAGAGTTGCTCGCAGGCTGCTATCGCCCGCAATCGGCAGAAGATCCGGTCGGCGCGCTGCAACATGCCATCAACTTGCTGACTACTGCATATCCGTTGCACAAGAAGCTGCAAACGGCGCTCAAGAGTGGTCAGATCAAACCGGCCGCAGGCGAGCATGCCATCGACGCTGCGTTGCGCATCGGTGTATTGCAGGCAGAAGAGGCACAGACACTGCTTACAGCCGAAGCCGCCCGTCGCAAGGTGATCGACGTGGATGATTTCGACAAGGAAGAACTGACCCTGGCAGCGGGCAAGATTCGCTGACGTTCAAGGTCACACCACACAGCAGGCGCGTAGAGCTTTATACTCTCGCGCCTGTTTTTGCATTTGAGGATTACCCGATGGCCGACGCCACTCTCGATCACCAACTTGGCCTGCTGGCACACCTGCGCAGCATTCTGGTCGCGCTGGGCGAGGCCGAGCAGGTTCCGGAAGAAAGCCACGCGCTGTTCATGGAGCGCTTCGACGAACTGGTCGAGCAACTGCCGCAGGACCCGATAGAAAGCCAGTACCTGGGCCAGGACATCCTGTGTCAGGTCATCCAGCGCTACCCGCAAATCGCCCACCTGGTGCCTCGCGACCTGCTGTGGTTTTTCGCCGGTGACTGCCTGCATTTCAGAAATCGAGCTGTATCAGGCGCTGGAAGAGCGCCGTTACGAAGCCGAGCAGAACGACGAACCATTTGACTGGAACCAGGAAAAGCAGCTGCTGGCCATGTCGACACAGGGCAGCAAACACTGATCACCTCTCGTTGTAACGCCTGGCCCGGAGTCTGTTCCGGGCAGGTTGCCTGTTACTCACGCCAATGCGTATCAACAGGCAACACATCGATAAATACGATCATTCCGTTCCGGGATTCGAATCAGTTAATCGAATAGACAGGCATACCATGACACTCCCTTGCGCCTGAAAAGGCCACCTGATAAAGAGTGCTCTCTTTCCATGACTCAATTTCGTAAAGTCCTGTCGATTCAGGCAGGCCAACCTGCCTCTGACGGCGCGGGAGTCAAACTGACACGCGTTTTCGGCGGACGGGGCGTGGAACAATTCGATCCATTCCTGATGCTGGACGAGTTCGGGTCGGACGTGCCTGATGACTATATCGCGGGCTTTCCACCTCATCCGCACCGTGGCTTCGAAACGGTGACCTACATGCTTGAAGGCCGTATGCGTCACGAAGACCATATGGGCAATGTGGGCCTGCTGCAGGGCGGCGGCGTACAGTGGATGACCGCCGCACGCGGGATCATTCACAGCGAAATGCCTGAACAGGAAGAAGGCACCATGCGAGGTTTTCAGCTATGGCTGAACCTGCCGGGCAAGAACAAGCTGAACGACGCCAGCTATCAGGACATCCAGCCGGAAAACGTTCCTCGCCTGACCACTGCAGCCGGTGTGAAGGTGGTGGTATTGGCCGGGCATTTCGACGATGGCCAGGTTCGACAGGCCGGTGCGGTACAGCGCCCGGATACCGAGCCCTTGTACTTTGACTTCGACATGCCTGCCGGCAGCCGTATCAACCCGCGCATGCCCGAAGGGCATCTTGCATTGCTGTACGTGTACGAAGGCAGTATCGAAATAGAAGGCAGCGCACAGTCAGTGAGCAAGCGCCATCTTGCGCGCCTGTCTGACACAGGGGATTTGCAGATCAGCAGCACCAAGGGTGCGCGCGTCTTGTTGATTGCAGGCAAGCCCTTACGCGAGCCGATCGTGCAGTACGGGCCGTTCGTGATGAACACCCGCGAAGAGATTGACCAGGCGTTGCGTGATTTCCGGGAAGATCGTCTGACGGCGTGACAGGCTAAAGTGAGCAGATACTCTCACGCAGGTAATCAGGAAACCGTGCACCTCGCTTGAAGTGCACGGTTTCGCAACTACTGTCTCGTGACAGAGACGAGCGCGACTCAGACCAGCACCGGGTTCTGCTTGCCTGGGTCGATCTTGTAGCGTTCGATGGCCTGGGCCACGACCTTACGCTCGACCTTGCCGTCATCGGCCAGCGCCTTGAGCGCAGCCACAGCCACGAAGTAACGGTCCACCTCGAAGAAATGACGCAGCGATTCACGGGTATCGGACTGACCAAAACCATCCGTACCCAGCGCCACGAAACGACGCAGGGGTACGAATGGACGGATCTGGTCAGCGAAGATCTTCATGTAATCCGTTGCCACGACGACCGGCCCTTCCCTGTCGGCGAGACAGCTTTCAACGTAGCTCAGGCGCGGCTCCTGCTCAGGGTGCAGCAGGTTCCAGCGCTCGACGTCCTGGCCTTCACGGCGCAGCTCGGTGAGGCTGGTAACACTCCAGATTTCACTGCTAACACCAAAGTCGTCCTCCAGCAATCTGGCGGCCGCGATGACTTCCAGAAGGATCGACCCGCAGCCCATCAATTGCACGTGTTTGCCGGAGTTGACCGACGCACTGGCCTGCAATGGGTACATCCCTTTGATAATGCCGGCTTCGGCGCCCTCGTGCAGATCAGGGTGCGGGTAGTTCTCGTTGAGCAAAGTGATGTAGTAATAGATGTCCTCATTTTCGGCAAACATGCGGCGCATGCCATCTTGAATGATCACCGCCAGTTCAAAGGCAAACGTCGGGTCGTAAGACACACAGCACGGTATCGTCGACGACATCACGTGGCTGTGCCCGTCATCATGCTGCAGGCCTTCGCCCATCAGCGTGGTCCGGCCTGAGGTGGCCCCCAGCAGAAAGCCCCTGGCCCTGGCATCACCCGCCGCCCAGGCCAGATCGCCCACACGCTGGAAACCGAACATCGAATAGAAGATATAGAACGGCACGGTCATCACGCCATGGTTGGCGTATGACGTACTGGCTGCAATCCATGAGGAAATGGCACCGGACTCGTTCAGCCCTTCCTGCATGATCTGCCCGTCGGTGCTTTCCTTGTAGTAGCTCAGTTGCCCTGCATCCTGTGGCGTGTACAACTGACCGACATGGGAATGGATGCCGATCTGGCGGAACAGGTTCTCCATACCAAAGGTTCGCGACTCGTCCGGCACAATCGGCACGATCAACTTGCCGATGTTCGGGTCCTTGAGCAGCGTCGAGAGGATGCGCACAAAGGCCATGGTCGTCGATATACCGCGATCACCGGTGCTTTTCAGCTGGGTATCCAGCACCGAAAGCGGTGGAACCTGCAAGGTGGCCGCGTCACTGAAACGCGCCGGAATGTACCCGCCCAGCTGAGCACGGCGGGCCTTGAGGTAAAGTGCTTCGGTGCTGCCCTCGGCGGGTTTCAGATAAGGCATGTCGCCCAGTTGATCATCGGTGATGTCCAGAGAGAAACGGTCGCGGAAGGCCTTGATCGCCTCTGCCCCGAGCTTCTTCAACTGGTGGTTGATGTTCTGCCCCTCGCCCGCCTCGCCCATGCCGAAACCTTTGACCGTCTTGGCCAGAATCACGGTCGGCCCGCCCTTGTGACGCATTGCGGCAGCGTAGGCGTTGTAGACTTTTTCCGGATCGTGCCCGCCCCGCGAGAGCTTCCAGATATCGTCGTCGCTCATGTCGCTGACCAGCTCCAGCAACTCAGGGTACTTGCCGAAGAAATGCTCACGCACGTAGGCGCCGTTCTGGGATTTGTAGTTCTGGTACTCGCCGTCCACGCATTCCATCATGCGCTGACGCAGCAGCCCGCTCTTGTCCTTCTCCAGCAGCGCATCCCAGCCACTGCCCCAGATGACCTTGATTACGTTCCAGCCAGCGGCGCGATACAGGCTTTCGAATTCCTGAATGACCTTGCTGTTACCACGCACCGGGCCGTCGAGACGCTGCAGGTTGCAGTTGACCACGAAGATGATGTTGTCGAGCTTTTCGCGCCCGGCCAGCGCAATGGCCGCCTGAGACTCAGGCTGGTCCATTTCGCCATCGCCGAGAAAAGCCCAGACCTTGCGCCCCTGATGCTCCTTGAGCCCGCGATTTTCCAGGTAACGCATGAAACGCGCCTGATACGCCGCCGTGATTGGCCCAAGCCCCATTGAAACAGTAGGGAACTGCCAGAAGTCCGGCATCAAGCGCAGGTGCGGATAGGACGAAATGCCATCGCGATCCGTTTCGCGACGGAAGTTGTCCAGTTGCTCTTCGCTCAGGCGACCTTCCAGGTACGCCCTGCCGTAAATGCCCGGCGAAGAATGGCCCTGGATGTAGACCAGATCGCCAGCGAACTGCTCGGTACGACCCCGGAAGAAGTGATCGAACCCCACGTCATAGAGCACGGCGGCAGACGCATAGGAGGCAATATGGCCGCCCACACCGGAATGCTTGCCGGCACGCAGTACCATCGCCAGGGCGTTCCAGCGGATGAACGCGTTGATACGCTTTTCACCGGATAAGGCTGCTGACGGTCGCTGGGAATGGTGTTGACGTAGGGCGTCGTGACCCGACCATAGAAATCGCCGTGTTGAGCGACATCGAAGTCCAGCAACTGATCGATCAGGTAGTGCGCGCGCGGGCGCCCTTCACTGTTGAGTACCGACTCAATCGATTCGAGCCATTCGCGGGTTTCTTGCGGATCCTCGTCAAGAAACCGGGGTTGCTGTGCCATCGTCGTCTCCTACTGTGATGCGGCAGTGGACGCCGGACAAGCGTCTGCCTTGAAAAATCTGATTGCAATTGCAATCACATGCCGGAATTTATCCCGTGCTCGGTTACTATTGCAACCCTCAAGAATTTCAGACAAAGGTGATTCATGTCGTCAGCCGAACCGGATACGTGGTTCAGATTCGTCAGGGCGCACCGCTGTCTTATTCGCGAGATCGAACGCCGTCTGGCGGCGGCCGAGCTGCCCCCATACGCTTGGTATGACGCGCTCTGGGGTGTGGAAAGCGGGCCTCAGGGCATGCGCCGCATGCATGAACTGGCCGATGTCATGGCCATCGAACGCTACAACCTGACCCGCCTCATCGACCGCCTTGAAAGCGAAGGGCTGGTGGAACGCCACAGATCCGACAGCGACGGCCGGGGCGCGGTGGCAGCGATCACCGACAAGGGCCGGACACTGCGCAAACAGATGTGGCAGATCTACGAAACGGCGGTCGACGAGCTGTTTCTGGCGCAATTCGACGCCCCGCAGCGCCGCGTGTTTGCTGATGCGCTGGAGCGTGCCGCACTGGCAGCCCGACAAAGTGGCAGTAAAAGCTGACATCAGACCAGCCGATAGCGTTGCAGGGCGAGTTTCAACGGCTCGTAACTCAGTTGCCCGCCCTCCGCAAGCGCGGTCAGGGCCTGAACGACAATCCACTCGGGGCTGATTGCAGGCTTACCTTGCGGCGCAGCGGAATCGGCTCCCAAGGCAACAAACCGTCCGGGGACATGTTCACGCAGTTGCTCGGCCACGGCCTGCGGATAACCGGTGACCGCCACCACGGCGTCGTGCCCTTCGCCGAGGCAATCACGCAAGTGCCAGGACCGAGGGGTCTTCAACGGATGGAAACGATTCCAGCGTCGGCCCGAGCCGGCATCGCGCGCCAGTCGGGTATAGCTGGGGCAGCTCCAGACTTCGCAATCGACATTCCAGTGCTCCTTGAGCAGGCTGGCCGCCTGACGTACTGACCGCAGGGCCAGGCCCGCACCCAACAGGCGCACGCGACGGCCGTCGTTGCCGGAAACGACATCGCCAACCCGATACATACCTTGCACAGCCGCCGCAGCCTGCGTCTCGCTCAACGCGCTGACCTGATCATTGGATTCGTCATGCAACGCCATGTAATAAAAACCGGCCCGGCCTTCAACATACAGACTGTGCAAAGCGTGCAGCGTGATCGCCCGCGCCTCCGCAGCATCCGCAGGGTCGTAAGGCTGACACTTGCTGTTTGAAAGGAGCCACAACGGCAGCCACGGATGAGCGCCCTTGGGCCAGCAAGATGGCAACGTCTCGATGTCGTTGCAGAAAATTCCACGTTGGGATGACTCCGATGCCAGCGCGCTCAGTTCGGCCGAGGTTTCGCTGCTGATCATGTAGATCAGAGGCAATTCGACCTTGCCGGCCTGTGCAGCAAATCGCAAAGGCCAGGCGCTGGCGAGCACGCCCTCCTGTTCGCAGGCCATGTGCTTGCTGGCTCGCACCACGGATATACGCCGCGAGGTAGACGGGTCTCGGGGCAGACGCTCGACGATGTCGGCCATCGCAAACAGGGGTGAACAGCACCCGCGCAGCGCAAGCCCCGCAGCCGCTTGAATCTTTTCCATGCAAGCCAGCGCTGCAACCCGGGTTTGCGGCGCCAACTGGTGGCCATTTGCGCTGTTCATCACTACTCCTTGCTGTCGGACAAGCGTCCTTGCACCTTAATGGAACGAAGAATATGATTGCAATCGCAACAAAATCCCATCCGGTGTGCGTGATCGCAGTGCAGGGCCCAACGCCCAAACACGCGTGCGCTCGTATGCAAATGCTTCGACGAGCGCACTTTTTTACAGCCTTGACCGGTGTTCAAAATCAAAAGACACAGGTAGTCCATGTTTTCATGTACTACTTAAATTACACATGCGGATAATGAGTACAGCCAGGCCGAGAACAAAACAATAAACAAGGTATTACATGGAGGTTCGTACCGTGAAAGCCCAACTTGACTGCCCACCGTTGAAGATAAACGGGGCCCCTGCCCCTCTCCGTCAACTGATCGAAGACTTTGAAAACGATCTGCACCACATTGGCGATTTCACTTATGCCTACTTTTCCACGCCCAAGACGCGTAATGTCAAACCCGTCATTTTGTCCAATTACCCCGACTCCTGGCTGAAATCTTATGTAGCCTCAAACTATCACCTCATTGACCCCATCATCAAACATGCCTGGCATAGCATTACGCCATTCTTCTGGAGAGAGGCCCGCAATGCCGCTCAAGGCGTCGAAACCGACGATTTCCTGAAGCGGTCAGCCAAATATCAGCTGTCCTCGGGGGCCACTTTCACCCTGCACGATGCCAGTGGGCTTTTTGCCGCACTGAGTCTTTGCAATGCCCGGCAGCAGAAAGATTTCGATCAGCGAATCCGCGAAAAAGCCGCCGATATCCAGATGAGCCTCATCCGCTTCCATGACCGTTTGATCAAGACCCGAGCGCCCCATGAACTCTTTCCGCAGCCCGCCCAGTGCAAGTTGTCCACCCGCGAAACAGGTGTGTTGAAATGGGTGGCGATGGGCAAGTCGTACAGCGAAATCGCTGAAATATTTTCCATCTCGGAACGCACCGTGAAGTTTCACATGTCCAACGTCTCCAGCAAGCTCGAAGTGCGCACTGCCAAGCAGGCAGTCTACAAAGCCATCAACATGGGCATGGTCTGACTCAGGCAGCGCTGTGCATGCAGGCTGGCGGTGCGGGGTCTGACACGCCAAGCGCTATCGGCCAACGCAGCAGGTCATCCGTGACAGGCTGTCTGAGGGCAATATTCCCGAGCAGCCGCTGATGGTTGTCGGCCGTCACCGGCATCTCCAGCAGCAGCACTGTCTCGCCTGGCGATGCTTCACCGGTCGACAGCACACGGTGCTCCCATCCGGACTTGCGCACGATCCGCGCCATTGCCTTGCTGACCACCGTGATGATCGATTGCAAACCGGACAACGCAGCATGGTTGTGCATGGAGAACAGCAGCATTTCGGTCAGTGGTGCGTGCAGAATATCCAACGAGCGTGCCCGAGCCGTGTCGACAAAGAACCGGCTCGACTCCGCCATGGCAGCATTTTTGGGCGCAGGGCAGTCAAAAAAACTGCGGAATGGGCCTTCCAGCATGTAGGGATCACAGGTGTTGATCAGCCTTAGTCCGGCCAGCGGAACCCCGTTCCAGCTTCCGACAAGGTAAGTGGTATTGGCATTGTCGTATTCATCAAATTCAAATGCATGACTCACACGAACTTTCCACTCAAGCCGATCTGAAAAAATCTTCTTGCGCATGGAATATAGCGTTTCCAGCAACGTAACGGGCATCGTCGTGTAACTGGCTAACTGAAACTCAAACCCGCTCGACATATAAACTCCACCTTGCACAACCAGTGTGAAGCATCGCGTATTTCAAACGGTAAATCTACTGTACCTAAGAGGGTGTAGA
>NZ_LJQT01000270.1:0-9045 GCF_001400515.1 Pseudomonas meliae
TTTGTCTACACCCTCCTAGCAACGTACCCATCAATCCCAGCTCAACGCCCCACCAGTCTGATACTCAATAACCCGAGTCTCAAAGAAATTCTTCTCTTTCTTCAGGTCCATGATCTCGCTCATCCAAGGAAACGGATTCGTCGTCCCTGGATACTCTTCCTTCAACCCAATCTGGCTCAAACGACGGTTAGCGATAAACTTCAGGTAATCCTCCATCATCGCCGCGTTCATGCCCAGCACGCCGCGGGGCATGGTGTCGCGGGCGTATTCGATTTCCAGCTGGGTGCCTTGCAGGATCATCTGCGTGGCTTCTTCTTTCATCTCGGCATCCCACAGGTGTGGGTTTTCGATTTTGATCTGGTTGATCACGTCGATGCCGAAGTTCAGGTGCATGGACTCGTCGCGCAGGATGTACTGGAACTGCTCGGCGACGCCGGTCATCTTGTTGCGGCGGCCCATGGAGAGGATCTGGGTGAAGCCGCAATAGAAGAAGATGCCTTCCAGTACGCAGTAGTAAGCGATCAGGTTGCGCAGCAACTCTTTGTCGGTTTCGACGGTGCCGGTTTCGAACTTCGGATCGGAGATCGAACGGGTGTACTTCAGGCCCCAGGCCGCTTTTTTAGCGACCGATGGGATCTCGTGGTACATGTTGAAGATCTCGCCTTCATCCATGGCCAGCGATTCGATGCAGTACTGGTAGGCGTGGGTGTGGATCGCCTCTTCGAAGGCTTGGCGCAGGATGTATTGGCGGCACTCCGGGTTGGTGATCAGGCGGTACACGGCCAGCACCAGGTTGTTGGCAACCAGCGAGTCGGCAGTGGAGAAGAAGCCCAGGTTGCGCATGACGATGCGGCGCTCGTCGTCAGTCAGGCCTTCCGGGTTTTTCCAGAGGGCGATGTCGGCGGTCATGTTGACTTCTTGCGGCATCCAGTGGTTTGCGCAACCGTCCAGGTACTTCTGCCAGGCCCAGTCGTACTTGAAAGGTACGAGCTGGTTGAGGTCGGCGCGGCAGTTGATCATCATTTTTTCGTCAACCGCGACGCGGGCGCTGGCGCCTTCGAGCTCGGCCAGGCCTTCAGCGACGTCCAGTGCGTCCAGCGCTTTCTTGGCGCGGATCAGGGCGGCGGAGTCGGCGGCGGTAACGGCGCGGGCTTCCTGGGCTGCGAGGCCACCGGCGCTGTCGAGGCGGTCCATGTTGGCTTCGTTGGCGTGGCCGGCGTTGGTCGCTTTGGCGACTACTTCGCCGTCTTCCTTATCGAATTCGTCCCAGCTCAGCATGGTGTAATTCTCCTGCTTGAGGGTCAGTCGGGTGGACTGGCCTGTTGGATCCAGAGGGGGTGTTGCTTGCTTTTAAGGTGTTGCGCGCAAGGAACATGAATTTTTGGCTTTTTAGGCCTTTGGGTGAGGAGGAGGGTGACAAGGGCATGTGTGTCCTTGCCGACCTCTTCGCGGACAAGTCCGCTCCTACAGGTACAGCGTCAGGCTTGGTGGCCTCTCGCTCCCACAGGGTTGTGTTTATCCTGTGGGGCGAGGTGGGTTTGCCTTACTGGCAAGCCTCACAATCCGGCTCGTCGATTGCGCAAGCCTTTGGCACTGGGGCCGGGCCGGCCGGTGCTGCTTCGGTTGGACGCGGGGCGGTGATCGCCGAGTCGTCCGGGCCGTGGCCGCCGCTCGATACTGCGTTGAGCTTGCCGGTGTTGACGGTGGACTTCTCGGTGCTGGTCGCGGCCAGGGCACGGAGGTAGTAGGTGGTTTTCAGACCACGGTACCAGGCCATGCGGTAGGTCACGTCCAGCTTCTTGCCCGATGCGCCAGCGATGTACAGGTTCAGCGACTGAGCCTGGTCGATCCACTTCTGACGACGGCTTGCCGCGTCGACGATCCACTTCGTGTCTACTTCGAAGGCAGTCGCGTAAAGCTCTTTGAGCTCCTGCGGGATGCGCTCGATCTGCTGTACCGAACCGTCGTAGTACTTCAGGTCGTTGATCATGACCGAGTCCCACAGGTCGCGGGCCTTGAGGTCGCGAACCAGGTACGGGTTGATCACGGTGAATTCGCCGGACAGGTTCGATTTCACGTAGAGGTTCTGATAGGTCGGTTCGATCGACTGCGACACGCCAGTGATGTTGGCGATGGTGGCGGTCGGTGCGATGGCCATGATGTTCGAGTTACGGATACCTTTCTGCACACGGGCACGAACCGGCGCCCAGTCCAAGGTTTCCTTCAGGTCGACATCGATGTACTTCTCGCCACGCTGCTCGATCAGGATCTGTTGCGAATCCAGCGGCAGGATGCCTTTGGACCACAGCGAACCCTGGAACGTCTCGTAGGCACCGCGCTCGTCGGCCAGGTCGCAGGACGCCTGGATGGCGTAGTAGCTGACGGCTTCCATGGACGTGTCGGCGAACTGCACCGCAGCGTCGGAACCGTACGGGATGTGCTGCAGGTACAGCGCATCCTGGAAGCCCATGATGCCCAGGCCGACCGGACGGTGGCGCAGGTTGGAGTTCTTGGCCTGCGGCACGGAGTAGTAGTTGATGTCGATAACGTTATCGAGCATGCGCACTGCTACATCGACGGTGCGCTTGAGCTTGTCGGTGTCCAGCTTGCCGTTGACGATGTGGTTCGGCAGGTTGATCGAGCCCAGGTTGCAGACCGCGATCTCGTCCTTGTTGGTGTTCAGGGTAATCTCGGTGCACAGGTTCGAGCTGTGAACCACGCCCACGTGCTGCTGCGGGCTGCGCAGGTTGCACGGGTCCTTGAAGGTCAGCCAAGGGTGGCCGGTTTCGAACAGCATCGAGAGCATCTTGCGCCACAGATCCTTGGCCTGGATGGTCTTGAACAGTTTGATCTTGCCTGGGTATTCGGTCAGCGCTTCGTAGTACTCGTAACGCTCCTGGAAGGCCTTGCCGGTCAGGTCGTGCAGATCCGGTACTTCGGATGGCGAGAACAGGGTCCACGGGCCGTCGTCGAAGACGCGCTTCATGAACAGGTCAGGGATCCAGTTGGCGGTGTTCATGTCGTGGGTACGACGACGGTCATCACCGGTGTTCTTGCGCAGCTCGATGAACTCTTCGATGTCCATGTGCCAGGTTTCCAGGTAGGCACAGACAGCGCCCTTGCGCTTGCCGCCCTGGTTGACCGCAACGGCGGTGTCGTTGACCACTTTCAGGAACGGCACGACGCCTTGCGACTTGCCGTTGGTGCCCTTGATGTACGAGCCCAGCGCACGAACCGGCGTCCAGTCGTTGCCCAGACCGCCTGCGAATTTGGACAGCATGGCGTTGTCGTGGATCGCGTGGTAGATGCCCGACAGGTCATCCGGCACGGTGGTCAGGTAGCAGCTGGACAGCTGTGGACGCAGGGTACCGGCGTTGAACAGCGTCGGGGTCGAGGACATGTAGTCGAACGACGACAGCAGGTTGTAGAACTCGATGGCGCGGTCTTCACGGGCTTTCTCTTCGATTGCCAGGCCCATGGCCACACGCATGAAGAAGATCTGTGGCAGTTCGAAACGTACGCCATCCTTGTGGATGAAGTAACGGTCGTACAGGGTTTGCAGGCCCAGGTAGGTGAACTGCTGATCGCGCTCGTGGTTGATGGCCTTGCCGAGTTTTTCGAGGTCGAATTCGGCCAGTACAGGGTTGAGCAGTTCGAACTTGATACCGGTGGCGACGTAGGCAGGCAGCGCCTTGGCGTACAGGTCGGCCATTTCGTGGTGGGTGGCGCTGTCGGCGACACCGAGGAAACCCAGGCCTTCGGCGCGCAGGGTGTCCATCAGCAGGCGGGCGGTGACGAACGAGTAGTTCGGCTCACGCTCGACCAGGGTACGTGCGGTCATGACCAGTGCGGTGTTGACGTCTTTCAGCGCCACGCCGTCATACAGGTTTTTCAGGGTTTCGGTCTGGATCAGGTTGGCGTCGACTTCAGCCAGGCCTTCACACGCTTCGGTAACGATGGTGTTCAGACGACCCATGTCCAGCGGCGCAAAGCTGCCGTCGGCGAGGGTGATGCGGATCGACGGGTGAGCCTGGACCTGATCTTCAGGGGCACGAACGGCACGCTCCTTGGCGCGCGAATCACGGTAGATGACGTAGTCGCGAGCCACTTTCTGCTCGCCGGCACGCATCAGCGCCAGTTCGACCTGATCCTGGATTTCTTCGATGTGGATGGTGCCGCCCGAAGGCATGCGCCGTTTGAACGTGGCGCTGACCTGTTCGGTCAGGCGGGCAACGGTGTCGTGGATGCGCGACGAGGCGGCAGCGTTGCCGCCCTCAACTGCAAGAAACGCCTTGGTGATGGCAACGGTGATCTTGTCATCCGTGTAAGGAACGACAGTGCCGTTACGCTTGATCACGCGCAGTTGACCGGGAGCAGTGGCAGACAGGTCCTGTGGGGTCTGGCTGGCCTGCGGCGCGCCGGTCGGCGAGTTCTCGCGAGTTGTGTCTGTTTGCATGTGTGACTCCACGTTCTTTAAGTTTGTTCGGGCATTGCTGCCCACCGTTTCGTTTCGAGCAGTAAGTCGCAAAAGGCGACTCAAGGGCTCCAAAACGAAGGTGGAAGCGGGAGGTGCAGCCGCTTCCAGGTTTTGAAGCCAAAAAGGACCGGGCTGTGCCCGATCCTTTGAAAATCCGATGAAGAATGCGTGTTCGATGTTGCAAAACGTGTACGGGATGGCTCTGGCTCAAGCGCGAGCGGTTTGGGTACCTAAACCGGCTTGAAGTTCAACCCCTCAGACGCAACAAAAATGCTTGAATTTCCCATTTGAGTTGTGCTGGTGTTTTTGCGCAAAACCCCACATGTAGGGTGTGTCTCGCCGCCGGGCTACAAGATAATGCGTTTTGGACATGAATTGCAACGCACCGCCTGTGGATAAAGTGTGTGTAGTTTGTGTATGAATCGCACACCATGCGTGTAGGCCGCATAACTACTGGATCGTGACCGTTTGTCACCGATTTCTGTAGGTGCTGGCGACAGGTTGCTGATTTTTGAGGGCGCGAACCCTATCACAAAAAAACGCTGCTGCAAGACCTGTCTGGCATGTGATGTGCTAAGACGCGCCGGGTGTCGTGCGAGGTGGGTGGCGGTTGCTACACTCGCCTGCGACGCGGTGCCGCAACCCTTGTTTTGAATAACAACAATGGGTCAATCACAACAAGGGGAGATTGCTTTGGAGCCACACACCTGGCATGTACTGATTGTCGAAGATGACCAGCGACTGGCCGAGCTGACCAGCGATTACCTGCACAACAACGGCCTGCGCGTAAGTATTGAGGGCAATGGCGCGCTGGCGGCGGCGCGGATCATCGCCGAACAGCCGGATCTGGTGATTCTTGACCTGATGCTGCCCGGCGAGGACGGTTTCAGTATCTGTCGCTCGGTACGTGACCGTTACGACGGGCCGATTCTGATGCTCACCGCGCGCACCGATGACACCGATCATATTCAGGGGCTGGATACCGGGGCTGACGATTTCGTCTGCAAACCGGTGCATCCGCGCGTGCTGCTGGCGCGTATTCATGCCTTGCTGCGCCGCAGTGAAGCGCCACAGGTGCCTGCAGCAGAGCTGCGGCGGTTGGTGTTCGGCCCCTTGGTGGTGGACAACGCCCTGCGCGAGGCCTGGCTGCGCGAGCAGAGCATCGAACTGACCGGCGCCGAATTCGACCTGCTGTGGCTGCTGGTGGCCAACGCCGGGCGCACGCTGTCCCGCGAGGAAATCTTCACTGCGCTGCGCGGTGTGGGTTATGACGGGCAGGATCGTTCTATCGATGTGCGTATCTCGCGCATCCGCCCGAAAATCGGCGACGACCCCATCCACCCGCGTCTGATCAAGACCGTGCGCAGCAAGGGCTATCTGTTTGTGCCCGAAGCGGCGCAGGACATGAGCGGCCACGTGTTCAGCGGCTGACCTTATGAACTCGATCTTTCTGCGGATCTACGGCGGCATGCTCGGCGTACTGGTACTGGTCGCGCTGCTTGGCGTGTTCGCCCTGCACGTGCTCAATCAGTCGCGCGGCGAGCAATACCGCGAACGTCTGGCCCACGGCACCTTTACGGTGATGGCCGATAACCTTGTGCCGCTCAACGACATCGAGCGCCGCCGCGCCCTGGCGATCTGGGAGCGCTTGCTGGGGATTCCCCTCAGCCTGCAAAGCATCGAGCAGGCTGGACTGGACAGCGGCGCGCGCGGTCGTCTGGCGCGTGGGCAGGTGGTGGTCGAGCAGATCGGCCCGCACGCCGCCAGGGTGTATCGTCAACTGAACGACAAGGAACCGCTGCTGCTGAGCGGCGAGGTGCAGCAGATCACCGAGCAACTGGCGCGAGCCACTATTTACCTGCTGATCGACGAGCTGGTGCGCTTTCCGGTCGATGAGCAACCGGCACGCCTGCAAGCCCTGCGCATCGACAAGGGCTTTGGTTTCGACTTGCATCTGTTGGCGCTGGACCAGGCTGACCTGGACGATGACCAGCGCCGCCGCATCTATGAAGGCGACACGGTGATGGCGCTGGGCAAGGGCGGCGACTCGATCCGCGTGCTGGCCGGGATCGTCGACACCAACTGGGTGCTGGAAATCGGCCCGCTGTATCAGATGAACCCCTATCCGCTGCACTGGCTGCTGGTGATCGCCTTGATGGGCCTGTGTTTCATCGGTCTGGTGGTGTATTTGCTGGTGCGGCGTCTGGAGCGGCGCGTGTTGGAGCTGGAAGCTGCAGCGACGCAGATCGCCCAAGGCAGCCTGCAAACCCGCGTGCCGACCGAGGGTTCCGACTCGGTGGGGCGTGTGGCGGCGGCGTTCAACAGTATGGCCGAGCACCTGCAACGCTCGCTGATGATCCAGCGCGAACTGGTACGCGCGGTGTCTCACGAGTTGCGCACGCCGGTTGCACGCTTGCGTTTCGGTCTGGAGATGGTCAGCGACGCCACCACTCCCGAGGCGCGGCGCAAATACATGCGCGGCATGGACAGCGATATTCAGGACCTCGACAAGCTGGTCGATGAAATGCTCACTTACGCGCGCCTTGAGCAAGGCGCGCCGACCCTGAACTTCCAGCGTGTCGATCTGGATGCGCTGATCGATCAGGTGATCGCCGAACTGGCACCCTTGCGCGCCGATGTGCGGGTTTCACGGGGCGAATGCCTGAGGGCCGAAGAGTGTGAGGCTGCCTGGGTCGAGGGCGAGCCGCGCTACCTGCACCGCGCGGTGCAGAACCTGGTGAGCAATGCGCTGCGCCATGCCGAGAGCGAGGTGCGCATCAGCTATCGGCTGGAGGCGCAGCAGTGCCGTATCGACGTGGACGACGATGGTCTTGGCGTTCCGGAACAGGCGTGGGAACAGATTTTTACACCGTTCATGCGCATCGATGACAGCCGCACCCGAGCCTCGGGCGGGCATGGGCTGGGTTTGTCGATCGTGCGGCGGATCATCCATTGGCATGAAGGTCGTGCGCTGATCGGGCATAGCGTCAGCCTGGGCGGGGCGTGCTTCAGCCTGTCCTGGCCGCGCACGCAGGTGCCGCGTTGAGCTTGCCGTCGTTTGTCGGGCCATTTGCGCGGTTCGGGCGGACATTGCTGACGGCGGATGATGCGCGCCCGGTGGTGACGTTGCCTGATCTGCTGCAACCCGAGCGTCTCGATCAACTGCTGCTGGCTGTTTATGGGCCGCAGTTGATGCCCGGTCAATTGCCGGTGCTGGTGTCGCAGTGGGCCAAGTTTTACTTCATGCAACTGATTCCGCCGGTGCTGGTGGCCAGCCTGGTGCATGACTGGCATTGGCCGTTGCAGGTGGAGCAGGTGGCGCTGGCGCTGGACGAGCGCGGCGTGCCGAACGGCGTCAGGCTGGCGGAGGAGGGACGCGTCTGGCGGGGTATGTCGGTTGATCCGTTTCAGCGCTTTGCCGGATTGCTCGATGACAATCTTCAGCCCTTCATTGCATCGCTGAGCGCTTATGGCGGACTGCCTGCCGCGGTGTTATGGAGCAGCGCCGGGGATTATCTGGAGGGCTGCCTTGCTCAACTGGCCACGTGCAGTGATGTGTCGCTGGCTGCGGGGCTGGCGCTGTTAAGCGAGAAGAAAAGGCCGGACGGGCGCGCCAATCCTCTGTTTCAGGCAGTGCGTTATGTGCCGCAGGCGCAGGGCGGCGAACCACGCAGGCAACGGCGTGTGTGCTGTTTGAGTCATCGGGTCGAGTGGGTTGGGCGTTGCGAACATTGTCCGCTGTCCGGCTGATCAGCCTTCGACTGCGACCAGACTCAACAGATGATCGCCCAGCACACTGAACTGGCCGTCGAGTTCCTTGCCTGCGTGCCACTCGCTGGACAGATCGATGAGCAGGCGCAAGCGGGCGCTGCCGTCGGCGGACCATTCAAGCAGTTGCGCGTCTTCAAAATAGAAGCGCTTTTGCACGATGGGATAGAGCGCTTTGAACAGCGCTTCCTTGATCGAAAAGGTCAGGGTCACGCGCAGCGCGACTTGATCCTGCGCGCCTGCTGCCATGTCGGCCAGCTCGGCAGCCGTCAGAATTTCCCCGGCCAGTCGCGAGGCACGCTCATGGCTCAGCAGGTTTTCCGTGTCCAGCCCCAGTCCGCGCCATTGCCGCTTGTTCGCCACCACAGCGGCGGCCCAGCCGGTGCTGTGGGTGATCGAGCCACAGACATCAGCGGGCCAGACCGGCGCGCGGTCTTCCCCCACCACCGGAACATGTAAGCGGCCATCCAGCTGACGCATGGCTTCGCGGGCGCAGAGACGACCGGCGAGGAATTCAGTCTGACGCTTGGCGACCGAGCGCTGAATGCTCGCAGGCATCTGCACCGCACAGCGCTGAAAATCGCCGTCGATCAGCTTGAGCGGATCAAAATGTCCACTCACCAGTACCGCTCCCGGCAAGGCTTGTGGCAACGGCCAATGCCAGATCAGTTCCGGGCAGCAGATGGGGAGGTCGGATAGTCGAGTCATGGGCGGCATTTTGCCGGGGGAATGGGTTGGAGGGAAGGGCACTGGTAATATCTGCGTCCTCTTGCGACGCAAAGCGTCGAGAACTGCATTCC
>NZ_LJQT01000270.1:9082-18445 GCF_001400515.1 Pseudomonas meliae
CGCTCCGCGTCGCATGCCTTTCCGGACGCTCTGCGTCCTCCCTTGAACACGTTACTTGAACGTCACAACCCCACCGGCCAGGGATTCAACCCGCGCCAGCGATTCCACTCTATAGCCCTGTGCATCCAGTTCGGCACGGCCGCCCTGGAAGGACTTCTCGATCACGATCCCCAGCCCGGCCACGGTCGCACCGGCCTGCTTGATGATCGAGATCAGCGCCTGCGAGGCTTTGCCGTTGGCGAGGAAGTCATCGATGATCAACACGTGATCGTCGCTGCTCAGATGACGCGGCGAGATCGCCACGGTGCTCTCCACCTGCTTGGTGAATGAGTACACGGTCGCCGACAGCAGGTTTTCGGTCAGGGTCAGGGACTGGTGCTTGCGGGCGAAGATCACCGGCACGCCCATGTTCAGACCCGCCATGACGGCCGGCGCAATGCCGGAAGCTTCGATGGTCACGATTTTGGTCACGCCAGCGTCGGCGAACAGACGGGCGAATTCGTCACCAATTTCCTTCATCAAGGCCGGATCGATCTGATGGTTGAGAAACGCATCGACTTTCAGCACCTGATCGGACAATACGATGCCTTCTTCGCGAATCTTCTTGTGCAGTGCTTCCACTTCAATTCCTAGACTGCGCCATTGCGCAATAAATGATCAATTTCGTTTGTCGACTAGCGTTTCAGCATGGCGCGAATATCGGCAAGCGCGGTATTGCCGCGAACGGCTTTGACTTCCGTCGGAGTGTCGTCATTGCCTTCCCAGGCCAGATCATCCGGGGGCAGCTCATCCAGAAAGCGGCTTGGCGCGCAGTCGATGATTTCACCGTACTGCTTGCGCTTGGCGGCGAACGTGAAGGCCAGAGTCTGCCGCGCGCGCGTAATGCCGACATAGGCAAGACGGCGTTCTTCTTCGATGGTGTCGGCTTCGATGCTGGAGCGGTGCGGCAGGATCTCTTCTTCCATGCCCATGATGAACACGTAAGGAAACTCCAGACCCTTGGAGGCGTGCAAGGTCATCATCTGCACGCCTTCGGCACCATCTTCCTCTTCCTGCTGACGTTCAAGCATGTCACGCAGGACCAGCTTGCCGATGGCTTCCTCAATGGTCATACCGCCTTCTTCGTCCTTTTCCAGCGTGTTTTTCAACGCCTCGATCAGGAACCAGACGTTACTCATCCGGTAATCAGCGGCCTTTTCGCTGGAGCTGTTCTGCCGCAGCCAGTTCTCGTAGTCGATGTCCATGACCATGCTGCGTAGCGCGGCAATGGGGTCGTTCTGCGCGCATTGCTGGCGCACGCCGTCCATCCAGCGCTTGAAGCGCTGCAAACGGTCGGTGTAACGGCTGTCCAGGTGCTCGCCCAGGCCGATTTCTTCGGTGGCGGCGTACATCGACACCTTGCGTTCGGTGGCGTAATTACCGAGTTTTTCCAGCGTAGTCGAGCCGATTTCACGACGCGGCACGTTGATGACCCGCAGGAAGGCGTTGTCGTCGTCCGGGTTCACCAGCAAACGAAAATACGCCATCAGGTCTTTCACTTCCTGGCGACCGAAGAAGCTGTTGCCGCCGGAGAGTCGATACGGCACCTGGTGGTGCTGCAATTTGAGTTCGATCAGCTTGGCCTGGTAGTTGCCGCGATACAGGATGGCGAAGTCGCTGTAGGGCCGGTCGGTGCGCAGGTGCAGGGTAAGGATTTCCATCGCCACGCGCTCGGCTTCGGCATCTTCGTTACGGCAACGGATGACACGGATTTCGTCGCCGTGGCCCATCTCGGACCACAGCTGCTTTTCGAAGGCGTGCGGGTTGTTGGAGATGAGCACGTTGGCGCAGCGCAGGATGCGGCTGGTGGAACGGTAATTCTGCTCCAGCATGACGACTTTCAACGACGGGTAGTCGTCCTTGAGCAGCATCAGGTTTTCCGGTCGCGCACCACGCCAGGCATAGATCGACTGGTCGTCGTCGCCCACCACGGTGAACTGGTGGCGCGAGCCGATCAGCAGTTTAACCAGCAGGTACTGGCTGGCGTTGGTGTCCTGATATTCATCCACCAGCAGATAACGCACCTTGTTCTGCCATTTCTCCAGAATGTCGGCGTGCTCCTGGAACAGCTTGACCGGCAGCAGAATGAGGTCGTCGAAGTCCACCGCGTTATACGCCTTGAGCGTGCGCTGGTAGTGGGTGTAGACGATGGCGGCGGTCTGTTCCTTGGGGTTGCGGGCGTTTTCCAGCGCGTCGGCAGGCAGGATGAGGTCGTTTTTCCACGAACCGATCATGTTCTTGATTTCGTCGACACCGTCGTCGCCCGAATACTCTTTCTGCATGATGTCGGTCATCAGGGCCTTGACGTCGGTCTCGTCGAAGATCGAGAAGCCCGGTTTGTAGCCCAGCCGCGTGTGTTCCTTGCGGATGATGTTCAGACCCAGGTTGTGGAAGGTCGAGACCGTCAGGCCTCGTCCTTCGCCGCCTCGGAGCAGCGTGCCGACGCGCTCCTTCATCTCGCGAGCGGCCTTGTTGGTAAAGGTCATGGCGACAATGTACTGGGCGCGGATGCCGCAGTTCTGGATCAGGTGCGCAATCTTGCGGGTGATCACACTGGTCTTGCCGGAACCGGCACCGGCGAGCACCAAAAGAGGGCCGCCGACGTAGTTCACGGCTTCCTGCTGCCGGGGATTGAGTCGGGACATGGCGGTATGAAGAGTCGTCTGTAAAAAAGGTCGGGCATTTTAACAGGCCCACGGGTTTGTGCAGCGGTCATCGTAGTCAGGCAGTGATCGCTATCTAATTCTTCTGTTTTTGTTACATTTGCGCCGCGACGCAACGATACGTGTATTTGTCACGCTCCAGCGGGAGTGCGGCCACCGGTTTTTCCTTTGCACTTAGGAAGTTAGATTGCCTACACCTGTCGAACCCTTGCGATTGCTGTTATTGGCGCACGAGCCTTTCTGGTACGCGCTGCTGCGTGATTGCCTCACTGCGCCGGGCAGCAACGTAATACTTCTGCATGGCGAGAACTGGGACGCTTTCAGCGCCGGGTACGCTAACGAGCGCAGCACCGTGCTGCTGACAACGCCCGACCTGCAGCCCAGAACCGGAACCTGCCTGCTACCCACCGTGGTGCTGCTCGAAAAGGAACCGCTGGTCGGACCGAGTGGCGTCAGTGACTGGCTGGTGCGCGATGCATTGACCGGCGATGCGCTGCGCCGCTGCCTGCGCTATGTCCACGAGCGCAGTCGCCTGGAAGACAGCCTGCGGCGTCTGGTCGGTCAGGACCCATTGACCGGCATCGCCAATCGTCAGGGTTTTCAGGCGCTGTTGACGGCGCGTCTGGCCGAGGGTGGCAGCCTGGCGCTGGGGCATCTGGACCTGGACAACTTCCGCCGCGCCAACGATTCGCTGGGGCATCAGGCCGGTGACCGACTGATTCTGCAAGTCGTGGCACGTCTGAAAAACCAGCTCGCTGCGGGCGATCAGCTTGCACGCCTGGGCGGCGACGAATTCGCCCTGTTGATTGACACCCGCACAACACCTGCACGCGCCATGCAACTGGCCGAGCGAATTACTGACGTGCTGTCCGAACCCTACTGGGTCGATGGCGAAAGCCTGCTGCTGGGTTGCAGCCTGGGCATTGCCCATTCACAAACCCGGCCCGAAGCAGACCCGCTGATGTGGCACGCGCACATCGCCATGCGCCAGGCCAAGAGCATGCAGGGCTGCACCTTTCATCTGTTCGACGAGCGCATCAACCGCAACGCCCGCAGCCTGGCCGATCTGGAAGGCGAGCTGCGACGAGCCCTGCGCCGCGATGAACTGGAGCTGCATTATCAGCCACGGCTGTGCCTGGAGACCGGGCGCGTTGTCGGCCTGGAAGCGCTGGTACGCTGGCGCCACCAGGCGCGCGGGCTGCTGCCGCCCAGTGAATTCGTGCCATTGGCCGAGCAAAGCGGCCTGATCGTGCCGCTCGGCTACTGGGTCATCTTCCGCGCCCTGCGTGACATGCAGGCCCTGCGCGAGCAAGGATTTGCGCCGTTGCATATGGCGATCAACCTGTCGTTCCGGCAATTTCAGGACAGCCAGTTGTTGCCGACACTGAGTCGCCTGATTGAGGAGCTCAGCGTCGACGCGCACTGGCTGGAGTTCGAACTGACCGAAACTGCCGTCATGCGCCGCAGCGATCAGGTCCTGCAGACCATGGACGCAATGCGGCGGCTGGGTGTGCGCTTCTCGCTGGATGATTTCGGTACGGGCTATTCATCGTTCATGCACCTCAACAGCCTGCCCATCGCGCTGCTCAAGATCGACATGGGCTTTGTCGGGCAGATGGAGCTACGCGAAGAGAACCGCAAGCTGGTCAACGCCATGATCAAGCTGGCCCACAACCTGAACCTGGAAGTGGTCGCCGAGGGCGTCGAAACCGCCGGGCAACTGGAGTTGCTGCGCGATTTCGGCTGCGACCAGGTGCAGGGTTATCTGATCAGCAGGCCGCTGCCGATAGCGGATCTGGTGGCTTACCTGCGCTCGGAAGCCGCCAATACGGGTGCATCAAACTCCGGATGACGGCGCGCCGGATCAGGCCGGCACCGCCAACCCGGCTGCCTCCCGACGCAACAGGCGAGCCGTCTTCCATTCAAACGCATAGGTCAGCGCCACGGCCGAGCAGAACAGACCCAGCGCCAGCCCCCACCAGACGCCTGAAGCACCGGCATCGGTAGAAAAGCCGAGCAACCATGCGGCAGGCGCGGCAATCAGCCAGTAACAGCCCAGACCGATCAGGAACGTGGTGCGCGCATCCTTGAGCCCGCGAATCGCCCCCATCGCAATCGTCTGAGTACCGTCGAAGAACTCGAACAGGGCCGCAATGGCCAGCAGTTTTGCGGCCAGCACGACAATCTCGGCAAAGGCCGGGTCATTGATATCCAGAAACAGGCCGATGACCGCATTAGGCGCCAGCCAGAACAGCAACCCGAACATCAGCATCACGCAGCCGCCAAAACCGATGCCCAGACGGCCCGCCACGCGCACCATCAACAGGTTGCCCGCGCCATAATGCTGGCCGATACGCATGGTTACCGCATAGGACATTCCCACCGGAACCATGAACGCCATGGACACTGTCTGCAGGGCGATCTGGTGCGCGGCCATTTGCGTACTGCCCATTGCCCCCATGCAGAACGCTGCGAAGGTGAACAGGCCGACTTCCACCGCATAGGTCCCGCCAATCGGCAGGCCGAGACGCCAGAGTTCTTTCAGGTGGGTGCGCGACAGCTTCGAAAGCCCCTTGCTGATCGGGTACGCCGCGTAGGCCGGATGGCGCTTGATATGCAGTGCCAGCGCCAAGGCCATGCAGTTGGTCACGATCGCGGTCACCAGCCCGATGCCCATCAGCCCCAGATTCGGCAGCCCGAGCCATTGATGAATCATCGCGTAATTGAGCACGAAGTTTGCGCCCGCACCGGCCAGACTGATGGTCATCACCGGCCCCGCACGCCCAAGTGCACTGGTGAAGCCGCGCAAAGCCATGAAGCTGAGCAAGCCAGGCAGTGCAAAGGGCAGGGTGATCAGAAACTGGGCAGCCATATGCACGTTGGCTTCGGCCTGGCCGAACTGCAACAGGATGGGCTCGAGGTTCCACAGCAGCAGCGCGGCAACCAGCGCCATGCCCCACGCCAGCCACAGACCGGCCTGGATCAGGCGCGTCGCACCTTCGGTATCACCTGCACCATGGCGAATCGCGACCAGCGTGCCGACCGCAGCCATCACGCCCACGCAAAAGAATGAAACAAAGCTGTACGTGGCCGCACCCAGGCCACCGCCTGCCAGCGCCTCCGGGCCGATCTTGCCCATCATCACCGTGTCGGTGAACACCATCAGCATGTGCGCCATCTGCGATGCAATCAGCGGCCCGGCAAGGCGCAGGATGATCCAGAGTTCTTTAAGTGCAGGCTGCATGTGGGCGGTGCTCTACGGCGGAGTTCGGATGAGCGCCTATTCTGGGCGGTTGGACGCGCAAGCACAAAACGATAAACCTGATGCGCTGCATGAGTAAAACTCATCTGAGACGATTTGCAGTAAAGTAGCCACTCATCGCCAGCAGGAAGCGCCATATGCCTCGCAGTCTCCCCCCTCTTTATGCACTAAGGGCGTTTGAAGCTGCGGCGCGGCATACTTCGTTCACGCGGGCGGCCGAGGAGCTTTCGATCACTCAAAGTGCAGTAAGCCGTCACATCCGCACGCTGGAAGAACACTTTGCCTGTCGTTTGTTTCAGCGCAACGGGCGCAACTTGCAACTGACTGAATCAGCGCGTGCGCTGTTGCCCGGCGTGCGTGATGGGTTTCTGGCGCTTGAGCGAGCCTGCAGCACCTTGCAGACCGACGAAGGCATTCTGCGCATGAAAGCGCCATCGACGCTGACCATGCGCTGGTTGCTGGCGCGGCTCAGTCGCTTCCGTCATCTGCAAGTAGGCAACGAGGTGCAGCTGACCAGCGCCTGGATGGATATCGATGCCGTGGACTTTACTCTGGAGCCTTTCGACTGCGCGATTTTACTCAGTCACGGGCATTTCCCCTCGGACTGGGAAGCCACTTTGCTGTTCCCGGAGCTGTTGATTCCGGTGGGGGCACCTACGTTGTTGAAGGACCCGCCATGGGACGTGAAGCGGCTGGCCAAGGCCGAGTTGCTGCATCCCACCCCTGACCGGCGTGACTGGCGCACCTGGCTGAACCGCATGGGGCTGGCCGATCAGGTGTCGCTCAAAGGCGGGCAGGTGTTCGATACGCTTGAGCTGGGAATGATTGCAGCAGCACGCGGTTACGGCGTATCGATGGGCGACTTACTTATGGTCGCCGAAGACGTGGCGCAGGCCCGTCTGAGCCTGCCGTGGCGCACCGCGGTATTCAGCGGAGAAAATTATTATCTGGTCTGGCCGCACACAAGGCCCGGCGCAGAGAGGTTGCGTCGCCTCAGCGATTTTCTGCAGACGGAAGTCAACGCTATGGAGTTGCCGTTAGTTGAAGTACTGCATTAAAAATTAGTTTAGTATTGAACTGCCATCATTGGTTAATGTCGCGACCGTTACTCAAGTAACGACTCTGGTGGCCGAAGCACTGCTTAACGAATGCCTGTTCAGGCAGCTTAAAACACTCATTAATTTGTTCGCTGAATGGTAAGCCACGGATCAGGCAACTCCAATCATTCGGCATGGAGTCTCTATGTCCAAGCCCCGTACCCGAATTGCCTCGCAACTCGGTATTGCTCTGGCCGTGATCCTGGCTGTGGTTATCAGCGGCAGCACCCTGTTCGCGTTAAGGTCTCTGGACGCGTCCAACCTGGTCATTCGCGAAGAGCACATGTCGAGCGAAGCCAGATTGCTCGCCGACCAGTTGAGCACGTTCCACAGCACCCTGCGCGATAGCACTCAGCGCCTCAGTGGTCTGTTCGAAAAGCGCTTTGCCGGTGGCCTGAACCTGCACCGGTCACGGTAGCGGGCACTTCCACGCCAGGCCTGTTTCTGCGTGATACCGCACTGAACAACGATTTTGCCGAGGTTGATGAATTCCGCTCGATGACCGCGGGCGTGGCGACGATTTTCGTGCGCAGCGGCGACGACTTCGTCCGTATCAGCACCTCTCTGAGCAAACAGGATGGCACGCGCGCCATCGGTACCGTGCTGGATCGCAAGGGCGCAGCCTACGAGCGTTTGATCGCCGGTCAGAGCTATGTGGGCAAAGCGGTGTTGTTTGATCGCTATTACATGACTCAGTACAGCCCGGTTCGCGACAGCAGCGGCAAGATCATTGCGGCGCTGTTTGTGGGCTTCGATTACACCGACGCACAGAAAACCCAGTTCGATAACCTCAAGAGCTTTCGCATTGGCTCTACCGGCTCGCTGGCACTGCTGGACGAAAAAGGTGCCTGGCTGGTTCCGCCGGCGGGCGTCAAATCTCTGGACGGTGCAGCGAAGTCCGTTGCCGACCTCGCCAGCAAACCGGGCAAGGCGCAGTTCTGGGATGACGGCGATGACGACTACTACAGCGTTGGCCAGCCGTTCGCCGGCGGCCCCTGGACCGTCATCGCCAGCATGCCGCGTGACGAAATCAGTGAAGTGACCTGGAACGTCGGCACCCAGCTGGCCATCGGCAGTGTGCTGGCCATGCTGATCGCAGTGATCAGCGCGATCTGGCTACTGCGCAGCAAGCTGCGTCCACTGTCCGAACTGGTACGCCAGGCCGATGCATTGGGTGCGGGCGACCTGAGCGTACGCCTCAATGTGACCAGCAACGACGAGATCGGGCAACTGTCGGGCAGCTTCAACAAGATGAGCGAAGCGCTGTCATCCATGGTGTCGCATATCCGCACCGCGGCGCAGGAAGTCAGCACGCGCGCCCACGCATTGTCCGGCCTGTCCGGCGGCGCGTTCGAGGGCATGGAGCAACAGTCCGGCGAGATCACCAGCATGGCCGGTGCCGTCGAGGAGTTCAGCGCCACGTCGATGAACATCGCTGACAACATGAGCAATACCGAGCGTCTGGCACAGGAAAATGCGCAGCAGACGCGCATTGGTCGTACCTCGATGGACGAGGCGTCTTCATCGCTGCAACAGATCGCAACCTCGCTGAGCAGTACAGCAACGGTCATCGACACACTGGGCCAGCGTTCGCAGGAGATCGGCAGCATTGTCGGGGTGATTACCTCGATTGCCGACCAGACCAACCTGCTGGCACTCAACGCCGCCATCGAGGCCGCACGTGCCGGTGAACAAGGCCGCGGCTTTGCCGTGGTGGCCGATGAAGTGCGCAGCCTGGCTTCTCGTACCCGTGAAGCGACGGACGAAATCTCCGGCATGATCGCCAGCATTCAGCAGGAAACCGGCAACGCCATCAGCACCATGCAACAGGGCAACACCCTGATGCAGGAAGGCCTGTCGCTTAACGCCAAAGTGGCCTCGGCACTGGCCCAGATCGACGAACAAAGCCGCTCGGCCGGTCACCAGTTCGCCGCCATCACCACCGCCACCCAGGAACAAAGCAGCACCGCCACCATGCTCAGCAGCAACCTGCAAAGCATCGCCATGGCCAACAGCGAACAGCGCCAGGTGATGTCCAACCTGGCGGTCACCGCTCAGGAGCTGAATGGGTTGGCGACAGAACTGCGTAACGAGGTTGACCGGTTCCGTTGATGGCTGCTGGAAGCCTCACGACTATCGTGCCGATGCTCCGCGTCGGAGAGCGATAAGTGCTCTCAAGAACACCATCGTACCCATGCTCCGCGTGGGTATGCCGTTCTGGACGCTCCGCGTCCGGTCTTGCGTTTGCGGTGCGGCGCAGACTTGTGACGCAGAGCGTCACGAAAGGCATTCCCACGCTGGA